>NZ_WIVQ01000097.1:0-17754 GCF_009600545.1 Pseudomonas sp. FSL R10-1339
CCCAGGCGTTCCTCGAGCTGGCGCATGGCCCGGCTCAGGGCCGGTTGCGACATGCCCAGGCGGGCGGCGGCGCGGGTAAAGCTGCGCTCCTGGGCAACTACCGCGAAGATCGCCAGTTGGTCGTAGCTTTCAACCGTCATATCGCCGTCCCTGTGCAGTGGCCCGTCAAACGATGGCGGGGTACTCGGCCAGGGTGTCCGGCCACGGGCTCAGCACCTCAAAGCCGTCGTCAGTCACGGCCACCATATGCTCCCACTGGGCCGACAGCGAGCCATCCCTGGTCACGACAGTCCAGTGGTCAGGCAGCGTCTTCACATGGCGCTTGCCAGCGTTAAGCATCGGTTCGATGGTGAAAATCATGCCGGTCTTGAGCTTCATGCCCTGGCCCGGATAACCGTAGTGCAGCACCTGCGGTTCGTCGTGATAGACCTTGCCGATGCCGTGGCCGCAATACTCGCGTACCACACTGAAGCCTTCTTTCTCGGCCAGGGTCTGGATGGCGTGGCCGATATCGCCCAGGGTTGCGCCCGGGCGGACCATGCGGATCCCGGCACACATGGCTTCGTAGGTAGTTTTCACCAGATGCCGGGCTGCGGGGCTTGGCTCGCCGACAAAGTACATGCGGCTGGTATCGCCGAACCAGCCATCCTTGACCACGGCGATATCGATATTGACGATATCGCCGTCGCGCAGCACGCGGTTGGACGGGATGCCGTGACATACCACTTCATTGACCGAAGCACATACGGTTTTGGGGAAACCGTGATAGCCCACGTTGCCGGGGATGGCCTTTTGCACGTTGACGATGTAATCGTGGCAGATCCGGTCGAGCTGGTCGGTGGTGACCCCGGCCTTGACGTGCTCGGCGATCATGGCCAGCACTTCGGCGGCCAGCTTGCCCGCGACCTTGGACTGGGCGATTTGCGCCGGGGTGTTGATAACGACGCTGGCCTTCATGAATGTGCTCCGGTTGCGAGGGGGGTGTCTTGCAGTGCCACATTCAAGTCCAGGCCGCCAGCCTGCTCGGCCCGCACCAGCAGGCGGCAGATCTGGTTGTGATCAAGGTTGGGGTGCAGTTCGGACAGCATGCCGATCCGCATCCAGTGCTCGGCTTGTGCATTGATCGAGCGGCTCAGCGCGTTGCTGGCGACCCGCAGGTTTTCGTGCATCTGCTCGGATATCTTGACGATGCCCATCAGCGTTCCAATATGAAATGTATATGGAACGTATATTAGGCGAGAGCTGCTCGTGATCGCAAGCTGTAGCGGTTTTCAATCGTGTAGAAACTCTGTTTCCGGTCAAGGTCTCCCTGTGGGAGCGGGCTTGCTCGCGATGCATGCGGCGCGGTCTGTCAGGTAAACCGCGTCAATTTCATCGCGAGCAAGCCCGCTCCCACAAAGTACTGCGGTTATTGGAGAGTTAATCAGCGCCACAAGTTGACTTTGGCCAGGTCGATCAGCTCCCGGGCGCGGCCGTCCATCACGGTCTTGAGCATAAACAGGCTGAAGCCCTTGGCCTGTTCGAACGTCTTGGTCGGCGGCATGACCAGCTCCTGACGGGCGCTGACCACATCCACCAGCACCGGGCCGTCATGGGCGAAGGCTTCGCGCAGCGCCGCTTCCAGTTCGGATGGATGCTCCACGCGAATCCCTTTAACCCCCATGGCCTGGGCCATTGCCGCAAAGTCCGGATTTTTCAGGTCGCAACCCACATCCGGGAAGCCCGCTGCCTTCATTTCCATTTCGACAAAACCCAGGGTGCCGTTGTTGAGCACGATGACCTTGACCGGCAAGCCCACCTGGATGAGGGTGAGGAAGTCACCCATCATCATGGTGAAACCACCGTCGCCGGACATTGAGATAACCTGGCGATCCGGGTATGTCGCCTGTGCGCCGATGGCCTGCAGCATGGCATTGGCCATGGAGCCGTGGTTGAACGAGCCGATCAGGCGCCGTTTGCCGTTCATTTTCAAATAGCGGGCTGCCCACGCAGTGGGGGTGCCAACGTCGCAGGTGAAAATCGCATCCTCTGCCGCCAGCTCACTGACCAGCCGGTTGAGGTACTGGGGGTGGATGATAGAGCTGCCAGGGCCACTTTCCGCCAGGGCGTCGAGGTCTTCCCGGGCTTTTTTGTAATCGTCCAGCGCCTGGTCGAGGTGGTCGCGGTCGGGGTTTTGCATCACCTTGGGCAATACTGCCTCAAGTGTCAGCTTCACATCACCGAGCAGCCCCAGTTGCAGCGGGCAGCGATTGCCCAGGGCTTCGGGGCGCAGGTCGATCTGTGCGATATAACTGTGCTCGGGATAGAACTGGCGATAAGGAAAGTTGGTGCCCAGCATCAGCAGGGTGTCGCAGTTCATCATCGCCTTGTAACCCGAGGCGAAGCCGATCAGGCCGGTCATGCCGACGTCATAGGGGTTGTCGTATTCGACATGTTCCTTGCCGCGCAGGGCATGCACGATGGGCGCGTTCAACCGCTCGGCCAGGGCCAGGATTTCGCTATGGGCACCAGCGCAGCCTGCGCCGCACAGCAGTGTGACTTTCTTGCCGTCATTGAGAAACGACGCCAGCCGGTCGATATCGGGCGGGGCGGGACAGACCAGCGGCTGGGCAGGCTTGAGCCATTGCGCCACCTTGGCCTCGGTCGCTTGCAGCGCCACATCCCCCGGAATCACTACCACCGCCACTCCGCGTTTGGCGATGGCTGTGCGCATGGCCCGATGCAAAATCTGCGGCAGCTGCTCTGGGCGGGACACCAGTTCAACGTAGTGGCTGCATTCCTTGAACAGGCTTTCGGGGTGGGTGGCCTGAAAATAGTCGATACCGATTTCGCTGCCGGGGATGTGAGCGGCCAGTGCCAGCACCGGTACTCCGCTGCGATGGGCGTCGAACAGGCCATTGATCAAGTGCAGGTTGCCGGGGCCACAGCTGCCGGCGCAAACCGCCAGCTCGCCGGTCAAATGGGCTTCGGCCCCGGCGGCGAATGCGGCGGACTCCTCGTTGCGCATATGGATCCACTCAATCTGCTCCTGGCGACGCAAGGCGTCGGTAAAGCCATTGAGGGAATCACCCACCACGCCAAATACACGCTTTACGCCGGCTTGCAGCAGGGTTTCGGTGATGAAATCGGCAACCGTTCTGGTCATGGTGCGGGCTCCTCGAAGCAGTAGGGTGGATCAAGCAGGATAGACACTGCATGCGACCTTGCCGGGGATTGAAACGTTCACAGAGCCCGCTCCCACAGAGGCTTGATTGTTTAGCGCCGATGTAACCAAAGGTATAAATCCCTGCATTTAAACAACCCACCCGGGCGTGTGAGGCTGGGTTCCCTTTTTGGCAACGGTTGCAGGTATGAGCAGCATTCAGTGCCCCTGGCAGGCCTTCTGGGCCCTGTTTCACTGCCGTCATGCCCGCCCGCCGGATCTTCATCGTGCCGTCAAATCCTGAATATGTGCGCCCCGGCGCCTGTCTGATACGAACCGATGAGAATTGCCATGAGTGCTGCAACCGCGTTTGCCCCGCTGCAACAAGCCCTGGATTTTCTGGAATTACATCCCCACATCGAGATGTTCGAACTGTTCATCATCGACAATAACGGCGTGCCTCGCGGCAAGTTGCTGCACCGCGACGAGTTGCTGGCGGTCTACGAGAGCGGTCGGCCGCTGCCGAGCACGATTCTGGGCTTGAGCATTAACGGCGATGATGTGGAAAACACCGGCCTGGTGTGGGATGTGGGCGATATCGACTGCCGTGCCTATCCCGTCAGCGGCAGTTTGCAGCCCATGCCGTGGCGCCTTATTCCCACGGCGGCAGTGCAGGTCAGCATGCATCCCCAACAGGGCATGCCCGCCACAGTGGCCGACCCCCGGCACTTGCTGGCCAAGGTTATCGATGGCCTCAAGGCCGATGGCTATTACCCGGTGATGGCGGCGGAGCTGGAGTTTTATCTGCTCGATCAGCAGCGCGACAGCAACGGTCGCCCGCAACCGGCCCGTGATGCTGATGGCCAGCGCCCGCGGGCGACCCAGGTTTACGGTTTGCGCGAGCTGGAGCAGATCGAGCCGTTTCTGGCCGATTTGTACAGCGCTTGCAAGCTCCAGGGGATACCTGCACGCACGGCGATTTCCGAATATGCGCCGGGGCAGGTGGAAATTACCCTGGAGCATCGCAGTGACGCGCTGCAGGCAATGGACGAAGCGGTGCGCTACAAGCGCCTGGTCAAAGGCGTGGCGCACAAGCACGGGATGGTTGCCTGCTTTATGGCCAAGCCTTTCGATGATCTGGCCGGTACCGGCATGCACATGCATGTGAGCCTGGCCGACAAGGACGGCAACAACCTGTTTGCCAGCGAGGCACCGGACGGTACGCCGTTACTCAGGCAGGCGGTGGGCGGAATGCTCAGCACTTTGCTCGATTCACTGTTGATGTTTTGCCCCAATGCCAACTCCTACCGCCGATTCCAGAGCAACAGTTATGCGCCGCTGGCCGCTACCTGGGGCGTGGACAACCGTACGGTGAGCCTGCGGGTGCCCGGTGGTCCGGCGTTTTCACGACATATCGAACACCGCATATGTGGTGCCGATGCCAATCCGTACCTGGCCGCGGCAGCTATTCTGGCAGGAATCCATCGTGGCATTCGCGAGCAACTCGACCCGGGTGCGCCGGTCGAAGGCAATGGCTATGCCCAGGCCAGCGAGCGGTTGCCGACCGACTGGCTGACCACCTTGCGGGCGTTGCAGGCTTCGGAGTGGGCAAAAGAAGCCTTCGGTCCGGAGTTTCTCAAGGTCTACCTGGCCGTGAAAAACGCGGAATACCGTCAATTCATGGGCGAAGTGGGCGAGCAGGACTGGCGCTGGTATTTGCAGCAGGCGTGACCCGCCTGTTTTCATGGTTTTGTGACAATTTTTTCACTGGTGCCCCGATAATCTCTGCGTTGATCATCATCAAACACAAGAGTTCGCGGGCCCATGTCATCGCAGCCACCTTCCACCCCTATAGAGCATGAGCTCGCCGAGCAGTTTGACCGCGAGCATGCGAAGGTTTGCCTGCAAGTACAGCCCCAAGGGCTTGCCCGCAGGTTCGTGTTGTGGCGCGAGCGGCGCCTGGTGCGCCGGGCGCTCAAGGTTGCGGGCGAGCCTGGACTGATCCTGGATCTGGCTTGCGGAGCCGGGCGTTTCTGGCCGATTTTGGCCGAGCATGGCAATCGGGTGATCCTGGCCTGCGACTCGTCGCAGGCCATGCTCGATCACGCACAAACCCACCATCCCGCCGGCCTGCTGGCGCGCATCAAACTGTTTCAAAGCTCGGTGTTTTCCATCGATATTTCGGAAAACGCCGTGGACTGCATTTTTTGCATGCAGTTGTTCCACCATGTGCGCGACAGCGATCATCGCCAGGCCATTTTGCGCGAGCTGCACAGGGTCAGTCGTGACGGCCTGATCCTTTCTGTGCCCCTTGGTCGTGCGGCGGAGCAGGGCTGTGATCCGCTCCGTATCGTGGTGAACAAGGACGAAATTGAAGGTCAATTTGAGCGGGCAGGCTTCAGTATCCTCAAACAGTACGAAGTGCTGCCCGGTTGTGGCATGGGCAGCATCTACATCTTGCGCAAGGACATTTAGTCCAGGGCCTTGAGCACCTCGTATGCCAACTTGACCCGTGCGTCGTTGGGGTAGTTCTTGTTGGCCAGAATGAAGATCGATTTTTGCTTGGCAGGCACAAACACTGCGTAGGCACCAAAGCCGCCGGTTGAGCCGGTCTTGTTGACCCATACCGCCTGTTGTGGGGCCAGAGGCGGATTCAGGGCGATGGCGTCATTGTTTTCATAGGCCATGTTGTTCGAGTTGCCTTCCAACAGCGATTTGAGCTCGACAGGGTAAGGGTACTGTTCCCAGATCAGATCCTGCGTCATGGGGCCCACGCGGAAATAACCGATGTGCGTGTCAGCCAGAGCCTTGCGAATCTGCGGGCTGGTTTCGCCCTGGCCCAGGTTGAGCTCGGTAAAGTGGATCAGGTCGCGGGCGCTGGTTTTCACGCCATAGGCTTCATTGCCGAGCACGCCGGAGTTAAGCCTGACCGGTGCATCCTGCTTGTCGTAGCCCTGGGCATACAACGTCATTTTGCTGGCGGGCACGGTGTAGTAGGTGTTGTGCAGCCCCAGTGCCGGGAACAGTTGTTGCTCCATTGCCTGGGTGAACGGCAGGTTCAGGCTTTTGGCGGCAATCACGCCGAGCATGCCGATGCTTGGATTGGCGTAGCTGCGCTGGGTGCCCATCGGGTAGGCGGGTTTCCAGCGTTTGAGGTAATCCATCAACTGGCGCTCGTCCTGCACGCTGTCCGGCAGCTGCAAAGGGAAGCCGCCTGCAGTATGGGTGGCCAGATGGGCCAGGGTTACCTTGCCAAAGGGCGTGCCTTCAAGTTCCGGCTCGTGTTTACCGACGGTATCGCTCAGTGAAAGTTTGCCCTGGGCCTGGGCATAAGTGGCCAGGGTGGCGGTAAACAGTTTGCTGACCGAGCCAACCTCGAACAGTGTGTCGGGGGTCACTGGCTCTTTACTGGCCTTGGACGCGACACCGAAGCTGTAAAAGTGTTGCTTGCCGTTAGCGCTCACGGCGATGACCAGGCCGGGCACGGCGTATTCTTGCATTACGTGCCTGGCGCCGTTTTGCACCACTGTATCCAGGTCAGAACCCTTTGCCAGTGCACTACTGGCAAAAGAGCAAAGGCCTATCAGCGAAAGTGTCAGTGCTGACAGTTTGCAGGTCATTTTCATGGGGTATCCTCGGTTTTTAGTGCGCAAATCTACTCGTGCCCGCTCACAGTGGCCCGACTGGCTTGTCACATAATGTGTTGTAACAAATCTTCAATGGCGTTGAGCAAGGCAATTTATAGAGGAAATCACTCTAGGGATGCGGGTTTTATATGGAAGTTTCGTAGGTTTTTTCGCGCACAACATGACGAGGCAATGTCCGGTAATCCCTGGCGGCGATATATACTGCGCGCCATTCTTCAAGGGAGAGCCGTGTGGCCATCGATATTCACTGGATTCGCGACAACGATAGCCTCGGCCAGCATTGCGCCGAATGGCAACAATTGCCGTTCGTAGCCCTCGACACCGAATTTATGCGGGTCGACACCTTTTACCCGATTGCCGGCCTGATCCAGATTGGCGACGGCACGCGGGCGTACCTGATCGACCCGTTGACCATCGACAACTGGCAGCCCCTGGCCGACCTGCTGGAAAACCAGGCGGTGGTCAAAGTGCTGCATGCCTGCAGTGAAGACCTTGAGGTTTTACTGCGCCTGACCGGCAGCCTGCCGGTGCCACTGTTCGACACCCAACTGGCAGCCGCCTATCTGAACCTGGGCTTCTCCATGGGCTATTCGCGCCTGGTCAAGGAAGTCCTGGATATCGATCTGCCCAAGGGCGAGACCCGCTCCGACTGGTTGCAGCGTCCGTTGTCGGAAACCCAGATCAGCTACGCCGCCGAAGATGCCGTGCACCTGGCTGAAGTCTACAAGTTGCTGCATCCGCGCCTGTCGGCGGAAAAGTACCGCTGGGTGCTGGAAGATGGCGCCGAACTGGTCGCCAACCTGCGCCGCGAAACAGATCCTTACGAGGTGTACCGCGAAGCCAAGCTGGCGTGGAAGCTGTCACGGGCCCAACTGGCGGTATTGCGTGAAATCTGCGCCTGGCGCGAGCACGAAGCCCGTGCCCGGGACCTGCCGCGCAACCGCGTGATACGCGAGCATGCATTGTGGCCTCTGGCCAAAACCCAGCCTGATAACCTGGTGGCACTGGCGCGCATTGAAGACATGCACCCGCGCACCGTGCGTCAGGACGGTGAGTTTTTGCTTGATCTGATCAAGCGTGCTGGCAGTCTGCCGCCGGAACAATGGCCGCCCGCCGTGCCCGAGCCGTTGCCGGTTGAAGCCGCGTTGCTGATCAAGCGTCTGCGTGCCATCGGCCAGGCTGAAGCTGAGCGCCTGAACATTGCGCCGGAACTGATGCTGCGTAAGAAAACCCTGGAAGCCCTGCTTAAAAGCGGCTTCCCCAATGGCCCTTATCAATTGCCGGAATCACTGCGCGGCTGGCGCCGTGAGTTGATGGGCCAGGCCTTGCTCGATTGCCTGGCCACCGCTGGAGAACTGTCTTGAAACGTATTTGCTCGATCTACCGCAGCACCAAACGCAACGAAATGTACCTGTATGTACTCAAGGCCGATGCCCTGGAGCGCGTGCCGGAACCGCTGATGCTGGCTTTTGGCAAGCCGATCCACGCCTTTGATCTGGTGCTGACGCCCGAGCGCAAGCTGTCGCGCGAAGACATCACCAAGGTTCTGGAAAACCTCGAGAGCCAGGGCTATCACCTGCAAATGCCGCCGGCCGAAGACGAATACATCGAGCACTTGCCTGAAGAGCTGTTGCGTCGCAACGACCCGATGTAAGTGCGGCGCCAGGTGCCCGGTTCCGGGCGCCTGTCTGAAACGGACTCATTTTGATTGGCGCTGGCCGAACGCGACGGGGCAAACCTCGGCGACGGGCGCTGGCAGTGTTTTGGAAAGGTTAGAAACATGCGCGTCCTGATTGCCGAGCACGATTACCCGCTGTACACCCAACTGCTGCAGCGCCTCGCCCCGGATCTGCAACTGCAGTCCAGCGGCGATTCCGAGGAACTGTCGCGCATGGCCGGTGAATGCCCGGTGTGGCTGGGCCAGCCGGACCTGCTGGCGACCCTGCTGCGCCAGGGCCACAAGCCTGCTTGGTTGCAGTCGACCTGGGCGGGCATCACACCGTTGTTGGCCGAAGGCCTAAAGCGTGATTATCGACTGACCCGCGCCGTGGGTATTTTTGGTCAGGTAATGGCTGAATACGTTCTGACCTACATGCTCGGCCACGAGCGTGAAGTCATGGCCCGGCTGGTCAGCCAGGTCGAGCGCAAGTGGGATAACCGCATGGGCCAGAGCCTGGTCGGGCGTAAGGTGCTGATCGTCGGGGCCGGGGATATTGGCCAGACCGTGGCGCAGTTTCTGCTGCCTTTTGGCGTTGAGTTGCATGCCATCGCCACAACCGCCCGCGAGCTGGCACCGTTCAAGGAAGTGGGTGTGCTGAGCGACTTGCCGCGCCTGGTGGGGCAGGTGGATTACGTGATCAACCTGTTGCCCAACACCCCGGACACCCATGATGTGTACGATGCCGAGCTGTTTGCGCAGTTCAATCCCAATGCCGTATTCATCAATGCCGGGCGCGGTGTGTCCGTGGTTGATGCCGATCTGGTCGAGGCTTTGCGCGTGGGGCATCTGGCGGGCGCGGTGATTGACGTCTGTCGTCAGGAGCCGCTGCCGGCCAAGCATCCGTTCTGGACGGCCTGGGGCTTGCTGTTGACCGGGCACAGCTCGGCGCCGACCTCGCCACCGATGATGGCCCAGCTGTTTGTCGACAATTTGCGTGCGTATCAGGCGGGTGAGGCATTGCGTGGCGAAGTGGATTTCGACCGCGGTTACTGATCCTGTAGATACTCTGTTGCCGGTCAAACCACTCCTGTGGGAGCGAGCCTGCTCGCGAAGGCCATTCGCGAGCAGGCTCGCTCCCACAGATGAAGTATTCCTGTAGCCGGGTTACAGGCTGAAATCGCCTTCAGCCACCAGCTTGCTCAGCGGTTCGCGCTGGCTTGGCACTTCCTTGGCTTGCAGGTAATCCACCAGGCTCGACTTGTCACCGATCTTGCCGATCGCAACCATTGCCTGGACCTGGTAGCCCTCAGGGATTTTCAGCTCTGTGCGCGCGCGCTCGAAATCCAGCCCGCTCATGCCGTGGGTATGCCAGCCGCTCAGGTGGGCCTGCAGGGCCAGATGGCCCCAGGCTGCGCCAGTATCGAAGGCGTGGGTCGGTGCGGGTTTTTCTTCGGTGGTGCCGGGTGCCGCGAAGGTGGTCTTGGACACAATCACCACCAGTGCTGCTGCATGCTTGGCCCAACCCTGGTTGAACTCCACCAGCAGGCTCAGGTAACGGTCGAACTCCGGGGTGCCGCGCAGGGCGAACAGAAAGCGCCAGGGTTGTGCGTTGTAGGCCGACGGTGCCCAGCGTGCTGCCTCAAAAAAGCTCAGCAGGGTGGCTTTGTCGATGGTCGCATCGGTAAAGGCGCGGGGCGACCAGCGCTGGGTAAATTGCTCGTGAATGCTGTGATCGGCTTTACGGCTGCTAGCAGGCATGGCGGTTTCCTGAGGTAAATGTAACGGCTCAATTCAGGGGCTAAAACTACTGGGATGCCGTCAAGCTGACAAGTCTGACGACAAGCCCTTGGCCCGCGGGGTCTTGGGCACTAGACTGGCGGCCTTTTCCACTCCCTGATGTTGATGTTTGAACCATGGCCGCAATCGTTGAACCGTTCTGGATCCGCAAAACCCTCGATCAACTTGATCAGGAGGAATGGGAGTCGCTGTGCGACGGCTGCGGATTGTGCTGCTTGCAAAAGCTCGAAGATGAAGACGACAACAGCGTCTACTACACGCGCATCGCCTGCAAACTGCTCGATCTGAAAACCTGCCAGTGCACCGACTACCCTAATCGTCGTGATTCAGTCCCTGACTGCATTCAGCTGTCGCCGGGCAAGGCCGAAGAGTTCAAGTGGCTGCCGCCGACTTGCGGCTACCGGCTGGTGAGCGAGCGCAAGGACTTGCCGCTGTGGCATCACCTGGTGTGTGGCGACCCGGACGCTGTCCACCATGAGCGCATTTCACAGTCCGGGCGCATGCTGGCCGAAGGCAGCGTGCCTGAAGATGACTGGGAAGATCATTTGATTTTCCGCGCCGGTTAAGTGCCGGAGCGGTTTGCAAGGAGTGTGTATGCCGCTGCGTTATCGATTGCCCCTGGGTTTGCAGCTGTTGCTGGCGGCGGGCCCGCTGTGGGCTGGGCAAAAAGTGGCGCTCGATTACCACGTACAGTTGTTGCCCAAAAGCGATCAGGCCGAGGTGCGGATCACCCTGGCCGAGGGTTCTGCTGTGCGCAGCCTGGATTTCGACCTGGGCGCGCCGGGCAGTTACAGCGACTTCAAGGCCGACGGGCAATGGCAACTGAGCCCCGACCCGGTCCATAGCCGGGGCCTGTGGCATCCGCCAGCGGGCAGTGCCAGCCTGAGTTACCGCGTCCGCCTGAACCAGCCGCGCAAGAACGGCACGTACGACACCCGGATCACGCCTGACTGGGCGTTGTTTCGCGGTGAACAACTGATCCCGCCTGCCAGCCTCGATCAGCAGGATGGGGTCGAGCTGGTGTCGCGGCTTGAATTCGAACTGCCCAAAGGCTGGAAAAGCGTTGAAACCGCCTGGCCGCGTATCGGTAAAAACCGCTTTCGTATCGATGATGTGTCGCGTCTGTTTGATCGCCCCACCGGCTGGATGCTCGCGGGTAACCTGGGCAGCCGCCGCACCACCCTGGGCGAAACCGAGGTCACGGTGAGCGCACCCAAGGGGCAGGGCATGCACCGCATGGATGTGCTGACCCTGTTGACCTTTGTGTGGCCGCAGGTGCAGGCGGTGTTCCCGCGCAACCCGCCCAAGCTGCTGATCGTCGGCGCGGGCAGCCCGATGTGGAAAGGCAGTGCAGCGGGGCGCAACTCGATCTACCTCTATAGCGGTTTGCCGCTGGTCAGCGAGAGCGGTTCAAGTCCGTTGTTGCGCGAAGTGGTGCAGTTGTTCAGCGGCATCAACGATGAGCCGGGGCATGACTGGATCGGCGAGGGCCTTGGCGAGTACTACGCCATCGAACTGCTGCGCCGCGCCGGCGGCATGAGTGATGAGCGTTACCAGACCCTGCAGCACAAGCTCAACGCTGCCGGTAAAAACGTGACCCGCCTGCGCGGTGAACAGGCAAACGCGGCCATGGTTGCGCGGGCAGTCACGCTGCTGCAGGCACTGGACCGTGAAATCCGTTTGCAGACCCACAGCAAGCGCTCGCTGGATGATGTCAGCCAGGCGCTGATGCGTATGGACAAGGTCAACACCGCGAGCTTTATCCAGCTGAGCGAAAGCGTGCTGGGCGGCGCCTCCGAGGTACTGGACAGCCCGCTGTTGCGCTGATCCTAACCCACGTGTAGCAGCTGCCGAGGGGCGAAGGCTGCGTCCGGCGGCGTAGCCGTCGTCAATTTGGCCAATGCGGTTTGTCAGTTACACCGCATCTAGATGATTTACGACCGCTTCGCGCTCGAACGCAGCCGCGTTCCTTCGCCAGTTGCTACGGCAGGCATCGCTGCTTTTTTACACCTTCTTTACGCCCCCGCATCCCTCTCGATCTCGATCCTTTACGCCCTGATTCCCCACACTCTCTTCCTACGCGGCAGGTGCCGCCTGGGGAGAGTTGTCATGGGCATTCTGGATGGGGTGTCGCTGCTGCTGGCAGTGGCGCTGTTCGTTTATCTGCTGGTTGCGCTGTTGCGCGCAGACCGGAACTAGGAGCGGGTATGCACAGTTATGACTATGGGCTGATGCTTGCCTTTTTTGCCCTGGTGCTGTTGCCCGCACCCTGGCTGGGGCGTTTTTACTACAAGGTGATGGAGGGACGGCGGACCTGGCTGAGCCCGGTATTGGGGCCCGTCGAAAAGGTCTGCTACCGCATCGCCGGGGTTGACCCGGGCAGTGAGCAAAGCTGGCAGAAGTACACCCTGGCCCTGCTGGTTTTCAACCTGACAGGCTTTGTGTTGTTGTTCGCCATTTTGCTGTTTCAGTCGTACTTGCCACTCAACCCCCAGCAGTTGCCGGGGCAGGAGTGGACGCAAGCGTTCAATACCGCGGTGAGTTTTGTCACCAACACCAACTGGCAGAGCTACAGCGGTGAAGCCAGCCTGAGCTATTTCAGCCAGATGGCCGGGCTGACCGTGCAGAATTTTGTCAGCGCCGCCACCGGCCTGGCCGTGCTGGTCGCCTTGTGCCGTGGTATCAGCCGCCGCTCGGCGCACACGCTGGGCAACTTCTGGGTCGACATGACCCGGGCCACGCTCTATGGCCTGCTGCCGTTGTGCCTGGTGCTGGCGTTGCTGCTGGTGTGGCAGGGCGTGCCGCAAACCTTTGCCCATTACGTCAATGCCGTAACCCTGCAAGGTGCCGATCAAGTAATCCCGCTGGGTCCGGCTGCCAGCCAGATTGCGATCAAACAACTGGGCACCAACGGCGGCGGCTTTTTCGGCGTGAACTCGGCGCATCCGTTCGAAAACCCGAGCGCCTGGAGCAACTTGTTCGAAATGGCCTCGATTATTCTGATCCCGGTGGCGTTGGTGTTCACCTTCGGCCATTACGTCAAGGACCTGCGTCAGAGCCGCGCAATCATCGCCTGCATGCTGGCCTTGTTCCTGATCGGCGGGGGCACCGCGCTGTATGCCGAGTACCAGCCGAACCCGGCGCTCAACAGCCCGCTGGTCGAGCAGAGCGCACCGCTGGAAGGCAAGGAAGTCCGCTTCGGCACCACCGGCAGTGTGCTGTGGACCGAAACCACGACCTCGGCCTCCAACGGCTCGGTCAACGCCATGCACGACAGCCTCAACCCGCTGACCGGGATGGTGGCACTGCTCAACATGATGGTCGGCGAAGTGATCTTCGGTGGCGTCGGTGCCGGGCTCTACGGGATGTTGCTCAACGTGTTGATCGCGGTGTTCCTCGCCGGCCTGATGATCGGTCGCACCCCTGAATACCTCGGTAAAAAACTCCAGGCCAGGGAAGTCCAGCTGCTGGTGGTGACCTTGCTGGTGATGCCGGTGGGGGTGCTGGTGCTGGGCGCGATTGCCGCCGTACTGCCCAGTGCTGTGGCCTCGGTCAGCAACCCCGGGCCCCATGGTTTCAGCCAGATCCTGTATGCCTTCACCTCGGCCAGTGCCAACAACGGCTCAGCCTTTGCCGGGCTTAACGCCAACACGCCGTTCTACAACCTGATGCTGGGCCTGGGCATGTTGATCGGACGCTTCGGTTATATCCTGCCGGTGCTGGCATTGGCCGGCAGCCTCGCGATCAAGAAAAGCGCGCCGATTGGCCAGGACAGTTTTCCGACCCACGGCCCGCTGTTTGTCGCTCTGCTGACCGTGACCATCTTGCTGGTGGGCGGCCTGACCTTCCTGCCGACCTTGGCCCTTGGCCCCATCGCTGAACAACTGACCCAGGGCTTCTGAGGAGACGAAGATGACTATGCCTGCTCCTGTTTCAAAGTTGACGCCAACGCCTGAAGCCAGGGCCCCTGAGTCGCCGAAGACTTCGTTCGCCGATATCTGGCGTCCGGCGCTGTTGCAAGCATTCGTCAAACTCGACCCGCGCCAGCTGAAACGCTCGCCGGTGATGCTGGTGGTCGAGCTGACCGCGATTTTTACCACGGTGCTGTGTGTTATCCCCGAGCCTGCAGTGCCTACCGGGGTGGCGGTGCAAATCGCTCTGTGGCTGTGGTTTACCGTGCTGTTCGCGAACTTTGCCGAAGCCCTGGCCGAGGGGCGTGGCAAGGCTCGCGCCGATAGCCTCAAAGCTGGCAGTGTGGGCTTGAGTGCGCGTCGGCGCACTGCCACGGGCAGCTTTGAAATCGTCCCGGCCACCCGCCTGCGCAAAGGGGATGTGGTGCGCGTCGAAGCGGGGGAGATGATTCCCGGCGACGGCGAGGTGATTGAAGGGATTGCCGCGGTCAACGAAGCGGCGATTACTGGCGAATCGGCGCCGGTGATCCGTGAGTCGGGCGGTGATCGCTCGGCGGTGACCGGCAATACGCGGCTGGTCAGTGACTGGTTGCTGGTGCAAATCAGCGCCAACCCCGGCGAGTCCACTCTGGACCGTATGATCGCACTGGTCGAAGGTGCAAAGCGGCAGAAAACCCCTAACGAGATTGCCCTGGATATTCTGCTGATCGGCCTGACCCTGATCTTTCTGATCGTGGTCGTGACCTTGCAGCCGTTCGCTTACTTTGCCGGTGGCAGCTTGCCCCTGGTGTTTCTGGTGGCCCTGCTGGTGACGCTGATTCCGACCACCATCGGCGGCCTGCTGTCGGCCATCGGTATTGCCGGCATGGACCGTCTGGTGCGCCTCAACGTGATTGCCAAGTCGGGGCGGGCGGTTGAAGCCGCGGGCGATGTGCATGTGTTGATGCTCGACAAGACCGGCACCATCACCTTCGGCAACCGCCGCTGCACGGCGCTGTATGCCTGCCCCGGCGTGACCGCCAAAGAGCTGGCAGAGGGCGCGTTGCGCGCTTCGCTGGCGGACGAGACGGCGGAGGGCAAGTCCATCGTCGAGTTTGTTCGGGGCCAGCACAGCTTGCCCGAGTTACCCGTGTCGGACTTCACGGCCGTACCCTTTACCGCTGAAACCCGCCTGTCGGGTATCGACCACAACGGTCGGGTGTACCGCAAAGGGGCCGTGGATTCAGTGCTGGCGTTTGTCGGCCTCAAACGCGGCGAGCTGTTGCCGGCCCTGTCCCGGGAAATCGACAAGATCGCCCAGAGCGGCGGTACCCCTTTGCTGGTCTGTGCCCAGGGCAAGCTGCTGGGCGCCATCCACCTCAAGGACGTGGTCAAGCCGGGTATTCGCGAGCGTTTTGCCGAGTTGCGCAAGTTGGGCATCCGCACCGTGATGGTGACGGGCGACAACCCGCTGACCGCCGCGGCCATTGCCGCTGAAGCCGGGGTGGATGACGTGCTGGCCGAGGCCACACCGGAGAAAAAACTGGCGCGCATTCGCCATGAGCAAAATGACGGCCGCCTTGTGGCGATGTGCGGTGATGGTGCCAATGACGCTCCGGCCCTGGCCCAGGCCGATGTGGGCATGGCGATGAACGACGGCACCCAGGCGGCCCGTGAAGCCGCGAACATGGTGGATCTGGACAGCGACCCCACCAAGCTGCTGGATGTAGTGCAGATCGGCAAGGAGTTACTGGTGACCCGTGGCGCATTGACCACGTTCTCGATCGCCAACGACGTGGCCAAGTACTTCGCGATTCTGCCGGCGCTGTTTGCTTCGATCTACCCGCAACTGGGCGTGCTCAACGTGATGGGCCTGCAGAGCCCGCAAAGCGCGATTGTGTCAGCCATCGTATTCAACGCGCTGATCATCGTGGTGCTGATCCCGCTGGCATTGCGCGGTGTGCGGGTGCAGGCGGCCAGTGCGGCGCACCTGTTACGCCGCAACCTGCTGATCTATGGCGTGGGCGGGCTGGTGGTGCCGTTTGTGGGCATCAAGCTGATCGACATGCTGCTCACCGCATTGCATCTGGTTTAAGCATTGGAGGGTTACACCATGAGCACTTTTTTACGTCCGGCCCTGAGCCTGATGCTGTTGATGACCGCCATTACCGGCGTGATCTACCCGCTGACCGTCACCGGCATTGCCCAGCTGGCGTTCCCCGAACAGGCCAATGGCAGCCTGGTCCGTGACAGTGCCGGCAAGGTGCTGGGGTCGGCATTGATTGCGCAGGATTTCAGCGGTGACAGCTGGTTTCACCCACGGCCATCGGCGGGAGCGTTTGCCACCGTGGCCAGTTCGGCCAGCAACCTGGCACCGAGCAACCCGGCTCTGGCGACACGGGTCAAGGACAGTGCCGCCCAGCTTGCCGTGCCGGGCCAGGGGCCGGTACCCCTGGCGCTGCTGACCACCTCGGGCAGCGGGCTGGACCCGCACTTGCCACCAGAGGCAATACGCTATCAACTAGCCCGTGTCGCTGCTGCTCGCAGCTTGCCGGTACAGGCTGTTGAACAACTGGTCGCGGAGCATATCGAGCGGCCGTTGGTGGGGCCGCCGGTGGTTAACGTGCTGCTGTTGAACAGGGCATTGGCGCAGTTGAAGAGCCCCTCACCCTGACCCTCTCCCGGAGGGAGAGGGGACTGACCGCACGCGGCTTCAAGAAAACCGCATATCAGCTCCCTCTCCCTCCGGGAGAGGGCTGGGGTGAGGGTAAAGCTTTCAGTCACACAATTTATCAGGAACCCCCCATGACTCATTCCGCCCGCGCCGATGCGTTGCTAGCCGATCTACCGCGCGCAGGCCGTGGCCGGCTTAAAGTGTTTCTCGGCGCGGCACCCGGCGTGGGCAAAACCTACGCCATGCTGCAAGCGGCTCATACGCAACTGCGCCAGGGTGTCGAAGTACTGGCCGGGGTGGTCGAAACCCATGGCCGCGCCGAGACCGAGGCCTTGCTCAATGGCTTGCCCCAGCAGCCCATGCTGCGCTCGGATTATCGCGGCGTGCAGCTTGAGGAAATGGACCTCGACGGTCTGCTTGCCGCCAGACCCAAGCTGGTACTGGTCGATGAGCTGGCCCACAGCAATGCCCCCGGCAGCCGTCACGCCAAGCGCTGGCAGGATGTGCAGGAATTGCTCGCGGCCGGGATCGATGTGTACACCACGGTCAACGTCCAGCATCTGGAAAGTCTCAACGATCAGGTGCGCGGCATCACCGGGGTCCAGGTGCGTGAGACCCTGCCGGACTGGGTTGTGCAGGAAGCCTACGAACTGCTGCTGATCGACCTGCCGCCCCGGGAACTGCTGGAGCGGCTGCGCGAGGGCAAGGTGTATGTACCTGAGCAGGCACGGGCAGCGATTGATGCGTTTTTCAGCCAGACCAATCTCAATGCTTTGCGCGAACTGGCAATGCAGACCGCTGCGGTGTATGTCGACGATGAACTGGACAAGGGCTATCGCCAGCAGGGGCAATCGGCTCCGGCGCTGCGCGGGCGTTTGCTGGTGGGGATCGACGGCGATACCCATGCCGAGCGCCTGGTGCGGCATGCCAGCCGGGTCGCGGAG
>NZ_WIVQ01000098.1:0-17695 GCF_009600545.1 Pseudomonas sp. FSL R10-1339
GCTGCGGGCTGTCCACGATGATGCTGCTGCATGCCAATGGCTTTTCGATCTGGGCGGCATCGGCGGTGGGTTGCCTCACGGCGATGGCCGGGGCGGACGTTGCCATCGGGCTTTACGAGCGCTGGGCCGCCAAGCGCCTCGGGGTTTGTGAAATTCCACCCCGTTCTGACCAATCAGAATAATTCTCGTCTCTCAAATCTTGCCGGGGACCCTGGGGAATATCCACGGGTACGGGGCAGGAAACCCGCGGGAAAGCGTTAGCCGCAGGGTTGTCAGCTTATTGAAATTCAATCCATTGAAATTGAAAGGCTTGCATTGAAAAGCCGTTGAAAAGGAGGGCTTGTGACAGACCCCATCTTTCTGTCGAAGAGCGCCTTTGCGGCCCATATTGGCAAGGCGCCGAGCTACATCACCTGGCTCAGAAAGAACAACCGGCTGGTGCTGTCGGCGGATGAGAAACAGGTCAACGTCGACGCAACCATCGCCCTGATCCGCGAAACAGCCGACCCCACCAAAGCCGCCGTCGCGGCCCGGCATCAAGAGGGGCGTGTGCTGCGCGACGTGACCAGCCAGTTGTCCCCGCTGGTCGAATCCACGCCGAACATGGCTGCGCCGCAGCCCGCTATTGGCCCGGCCGGCAAGCAACCCGACTTCCAAAAAGCCCGTGCCCACCGCGAGTACTACCTGGCGCAACTGGCCGAGGCTGAATTCCACAAAGTCCAGGGCTCACAAGTCGAGCTGGACGCGGTTAAAACCGGCGCCTTCAACGCGGGCCGTCTGCTGCGTGATCAGTTGCTGAGCATGCCACCGCAACTGGCGCCCGAGCTGGCGGCCATGACCGACCCCTGGGAAATCGAACGCCGTCTGACCGATGCCATCCGCGCCTCTCTGGAAGATGCTGAGCGCATGTCTTCGGCTGACCTTATTCACGCCCTTAACAACAAGAGCTAACCCATGCACACGGAAACCCCGAACGGTGCAGAGGTGTACCGCGAGGCGTATTTCCGTGGGCTACGGCCTGACCCGTCACTGTGGGTCGACCAGTGGGCCGACGAGTACATGCGTATCCCGCGTGACACCGGCGCCGCCGAGCCCGGCCAGTACCGCACCTCGCGTACACCCTATGCACGCGAGCCTATGCGCTGCCTGTCACCGGCTCACCCCTGCAAGCGCGTGGTCACGATGGTGGCTTCGCAGCTGATGAAAACCCAGATCGCGTTGAACTGGATCGGCGGCCTTATCCATATGGTGCCGTCCAATATCCTTACCTTGTTGCCCAGTCTGAGCCTGGCAAAGCGAGTGTCGTCACGGATCAGCAAGACCATCAAGGCCACACCCGTGCTGCGCGAGCGTGTGGCAGCGAACCGTTCCCGTGACGGCCGTAACACGATGGACACCAAAGAATTCGAAGGCGGCTCGCTGTACGTCACCACAGCCGGCTCTGCGGCCAACCTGGCCGAGCTGTCGGCGCGTTATGTGTACGGAGATGAGATCGATCGCTGGGAAGTCGATATCGGTGATGAGGGCGACCCCATCGAACTGGCCGAAACCCGGGGCAGTACCTTTGGCCGCAATGCCAAGTTTTACTTCTCCAGCTCGCCAACGATCAAGGGCGCTTCGCGTATCGCTGATTTGTTTGAAACCAGCGACCAGCGTTACTACTACGTCCCATGCCCGCACTGCGGCCATATGCAGATTCTCGAGTGGGAAAACCTGATCTATTCAACGGACTTCAACCTGGTGCATTACAAGTGCGCCGCGTCCGGGTTGGATTGCGACGTGCTGATCGAAGAACACTACAAGGGTCAGATGCTGGCCCAGGGCGAATGGCGCTCCCATGCCCAGGGTGATGGCGAAACCATCGGCTTTCACCTTAACGCCCTGTATTCACCCCTTGGTTGGATGGACTGGCGTTCGCTGGCCAAGCAATTTGAAAAGGCCAAGAAGGCGCAAAACCGGGGTGACCTGGAGCCCATGCAGGTGTTTTACAACACCCGTCTGGCCAAGGTCTGGGACAGCGCCCAGGAGCAAACCAAAGCGGAAATCCTGCTCAAGCGTGCGCGTCTTGAGCCCTACGGCCTCGGCACAATGGTGCACCGTGTGCTGATGCTGACCGCGTCGGTGGACGTGCAGGCCAACCGCCTGGAACTGATGGTGATGGGCTGGGGCGTTGGCATGGAGCGCTGGATTATTGACTACCAAGTGATCTGGGGCGACCCGGCGGACGAACGTACCTGGGCCGTGCTCGATGAAAAACTCAAAGCACGCTATCCGCATCCGTGCGGTGTGAGCTTGGCAATTCTAGCGGCAGCAGTCGATTCCGGCGGCAACCACCACGACGAGGTGTACCAGTTCTGCCGCCTTCGCCGCTGGCGCAATGTCTTTGCCATCAAGGGTGCGAGCAAGCCGGGTAAACCGGTGATTGCGCAACGCCCGTCAATGGTCGACGTGACCTGGAAAGGCCAGACCGAACGCAACGGTGCCGAGCTATGGTTTATCGGTACCGACACTGCCAAGGACTGGATCTACAACCGTTACCCATTTGAAGACGGCCCCGGGGCGCTGCACTTCGCCAATGACTTGCCGGATGATTTCTTCGATCAATGTGTGGCCGAGCGCAAGGTGGCGCGCTACATCAAAGGCTTTAAAAAAATCGAGTGGGTGAAGGGCAAAGCCGAGCGCAACGAAGCGCTCGACCTGATGGTGTACAACCTGGCGATGGCGCACTACCTGGGCCTGAACCGCTACAAGGAACACGACTGGGAGCGTATCCGCCAAGCCTTGGCCCAGGCCGGCTTGTTCGATGAAAAGCCCGCCCGGGCCGAGCGTCTTGCACTTCCAGCCGCCACACAGGCGTCATCGGTAGATCAACCGCCGGCTCCAGCACCCACACCGGCTGCACCTGCGCCGCCGGTCGCACGCCCCCCTCAACGTCGCAGCTCCAGCAGCGGCTACCTCAAGAGACGCTGACCTATGTCCTTTACCCAAAAGCACCTCGACGCTGTTGAGTCGGCCATCGCACGCGGCGAGAAAACCGTGCGATACGCCGACCGCACCGTGGAGTACCGCACGGTGGATGAGCTGCTCAAGGCCCGCGACCAGATCCGCACATCACTGGTCGCGGCGGCTGGCCCGCGCTCAAAAGTGGTCAGGCTTTATCACGCAGGCAAGGGACTCTAATGGCACGCCAATACCCGACGCTGACCCGCAATGGCTTTTTACTGCCGGAGCGGATCAAAGCCAGTTACGAAGGGGCCGGTGAGGGCAGGCGTTCGGCCAGTTGGGACGCGCCCGATATCGGCATCAACAGCATCAATACCCCGGCCTTGCGCAACTTGCGGGCCCGTTCGCGGGCGGCAGTGCGCAACGACCCCTACGCCTTTAACGTCATCGACAAGCGCGTCAGCAACCTGATCGGCACCGGCATAACCCCGCGACCCAAGATCGAGGACGATGCCCTGCGCAAGTTGCAGCAAGACTTGTGGGACGACTGGGTGGATGAATCGGACGCCGATGGCCTGACCGACTTCTACGGCCAGCAGGCCTTGATTGCCCGCACCGTGGAAACCGCCGGGGAATGCTTTGTGCGCCTGCGGCCACGCAGCTTGGACGAAAATCTGGCGGTGCCGCTGCAGCTCCAGGTATTGGCCCCCGAGTTTGTGCCCCATGACAAATTCGAGTCTGCCAAAAACGGCAACAGCATCCGCGCCGGGATTGAGTTCAACCCGGCACACCAGCGGGTGGCGTATCACATGTACCGGGTGCATCCCCGCGATGCTTCGTCACTGAACGCCGGTTACAACCAACTGGTACGGGTACCGGCTGAGCAGGTGCTGCATATCTTTGAGCCAGTCGAGCCCGGCCAGTTGCGCGGCGTGCCGCGTCTGGCGCCGGTGCTCAAGCGCCTGCGCAGCCTGGACAACTACGACGACGCGGTGCTGTTTCGCCAGGAGGTGGCCAACCTGTTTGCCGGGTTTATCAGCCGACCGTCCCCCGAAGCCTCACAGCAACCCCGCGACCCGGTCACCGGCCAGCTGCTGAGCGAAGACCGCGACGGCTTTACCCCGATGGTCGCGTTGGAACCCGGCACCATGCAGGAGCTGGCGCCGGGCGAAGAGGTGGAGTTTTCCAAACCGCCGGACGCGGGCAACAACTACCCCGACTTTATGCGCCAACAATTGATGGCCGCTGCGGCCGGTACCGGCACACCTTACGAGATCCTCAGCGGCGATATGCGCGAGGTCAACGACCGGGCGCTGCGCGTTGTGCTCAACGAATTCCGCCGTCGCCTGGAACAACTGCAATTTGGCGTGTACGTCCACCAACTGTGCCGGCCGGTACGTGCAGCTTGGATGGATATGGCGGTGTTGGCCGGTCGCCTGACACTGACTGACTACGCACAGCGTCGCCGCGAATACTTGCGCACTCGCTGGGTACCGCAAGGCTGGGCCTATATCCAGCCGGTGCAGGATATTCAGGCGCGAATGATGGAGGTCAACGCCGGCTTTAGCTCCCGCAGCGAAATGGTCCTGCGTACAGGCTATGACGCCGAAACCGTCGACACTGAAAACGCCGCCGACCAAGCCCGCGCCCGTGACCTGGGCCTCAACTACAAAACGCTCGTCGACGTGCCAGAAGAGCCTGCCGACAAGGAGAAACCATGAACAGGCTACGCATTTTCAACAAGGCCGGTGACCAGCCGGCGCCGCAAAACAAGCACTGGTACAGCCTCAAGGCCAGCGGCGAGGCCGAGACCCGCAGCATTGAGGTCTACGTTTACGGCGAAATCGGCACCTGGGGCATCACCGCCAACCAGTTTGTTCGCGACCTGACGGCGATGGATGACGGCGTATCGCCCATTGTGGTGGCGTTTAACAGCATCGGCGGTGACCTGTTCGACGGCCTGGCCATTCACAACGCGCTGTCGCGCCTTGGCGAGCGTTGCACCGGCCGGGTGGATGCCCTGGCGGCCAGCGCGGCCAGTGTCGCCGTGTGTGGCGCGCACAAGGTGGTGATCGCGTCCAATGCCATGCTGATGATCCACAACCCGTGGACCTACGCCTCCGGTGATGCCGAGGACTTGCGCAAGGTCGCCACGGCGCTGGATCAGGCAATGGAGGCCATCATCGCCGCCTATAAATCCAAGGCGCCGGATATTGACGAGGTGGAGCTGAGGCGCCTGGTCAATGCCGAAACCTGGCTCACGGCCAGCGAAGCGGTGGCCCTGGGCTTGGCTGACGAAGTGGGCGAGGGTCTGACGGTCAAAGCCTGCGTGGGGCAGGGCAGTGTGCTGCAGCGTTTCCAGCACGCGCCGCAGGCATTACTGGCCCAGTTGGAGGAATCGCCCGAGCCAACCCCGGAGCCGATTGTGCCCGAGCCCGCAAAGCCGGCCGTTGTCGACTCGGCCAAGCTGGCCTTGCTGATCACCCAAAGCTGCAACCCGGCCGGGATCAGCAATCTGATCGAGTCGCTGATCAGCACGACCAATCTGGTCGATGAGGCCACGGTCAACGCCGCGATCACCAACGCCAAGGCCGTGCGCGACCTGTGCGTGGCGGCGCGCTTGCCGGAGTTCACTCAGGAGTTTGTCGCCGCCGGGCTGAATGCTGAAGCGGTGCGCGGTCGGCTGTTCGACAAGCTGGTCAGCGGCGGTGGTTTTGAAATCGATAACAGCCTGCCGATCAATGATGACCCGGCGCCGAAAACCCAGGCCAAACAGCCTGACAGCAACGCCATTTACGCGGCCCGTCGCGCCGCCCAGACAGGGGTAAAAGCATGACCATCCGACAAGAACCGATCCACGCGGGCGAATTTTTGCTCTCCGAAGGCGCCGGCAATATCTCCCGCGAAGCCATCAACGTGGCCGCTGGTTCGGCGCTCAACCCCGGTCAGGTACTGGGGCTGGTGACCGCCTCGGGCGAGTTCGCCCCCTATGTGCCTACCGCCGAAGATGGCAGCCAGACTGCTGTGGCCATCCTCTACGGCCCGTTGGGCGAGTCCGACATTGTGCGCCGTGGTCGCGCTGTGGTGCGCCTGGCCGAAGTCAGCGAGGCGCATCTGACCGGGCTTGATCCCGAGGCCGAAAAATCCCTGGCTGAACACTTTGTGATCGTGCGCTAAGCCCACCGCCCCTTTATTGCACCCCGCCATTGAGCGGGGTTTTTACTTTCTGGAGAGTCCCCAATGGCCGATATCGCCATCTTTGACGACGAAACGTTTTCTGTTTCGTCGCTGACCGCTGCCATCAACGAACAGCAATACCTGCCCGGGCGCCTGAGCAGCCTTGGCCTGTTTCGGGAAGAGGGCATCACCACCCTGACCGTGCAGATCGAAAAGGACGGCGACACCCTGGCCCTGGTGCCAGCCGGTGAGCGCGGTACTTCGGGGCTGGTGGTTGGAGGCAGCAAGCGTGTGTTGATCCCGTTTAACACCGTGCATCTGCCGCAGCGCTTCACCATCAAGGCCGATGAGATCCAGGGCATTCGCGCCTTCGGCACTCGTAGCGAATTGCAGGCCGTGCAGGATGTGGTCAATGCGCGCTTGCTCAAGGCGCGTCGTCAGTTGGACGTGACCCACGAATTTCAGCGGGCTGGCGCCTTGAACGGTCAGATTCTCGATGCGGACGGCACAACGGTGCTCCTCGATCTGTACAAAAGCTTTGGCGTTGAACGGCAAACAATGTCGATGGGCTTGACCAAGGAAGGCACCGACTTCCGTGTTAACTGCGGTATTGCCCTGGACAAGCAAGAGGAAGCGCTGGGCAGTGTCACTAGCACCGGCGCCCGAGCATTCTGCGGCAAGAATTTCTGGAACCGGGTTATGGGCCTTCAGGAAATCAAGGACACCTACCTCAGTTCGGCACAAGCCGCCGCTCTGCGGGGTGATGCCCGTGAAAGCTTTGAATATGGCGGCATTGTCTGGGAGCGCTATCGCGGCAAGGTCGCCAGTGTTGCCTTTGTCCACGACGACAAGGCCCTGCTGGTCCCCGAAGGCGTCCCCGACCTGTATATCTCGGCCTTCGCCCCGGCCGACTATATGGAAACGGTCAACACCCAGGGCATTCCGTACTACAGCAAAATCGAACCGCTGCCGTTCAACAAGGGCATGGCCGGCGAGGCGCAATCCAACCCGCTGCATATCTGCACCCGCCCACGCGCCCAGATCCTGCTGGAGCTGTAACCGTGGGCATTCGCAACCTGGTGGCCGATATCGACAGCGTGATCTTCGACGTGCTGGGGATGTTCTCGGCACCCTGGAAGCAACCGCAGATCGGGCGCCTCAATACCGGCCTGCGTGAGCCGCATTTTGTGGTGCGGGTCGCGGATTCGGTTGGCCTGGAGAAAGGGCTGCGGGTCACCATCGAACTGCCCGAGCTGGACGGCGGTGGTGACTATGACCTGCTGCAGCTGGAGCCTAGTGGCGACGGTCTGGTGTCGCTGATCTTGAGGAAACGCCCATGAACATTGGCAGTTTTAGCGAGGTAAAAAAGAACAGCGGGATGCTGCACATTCAGACTTCTGCCGGGGATCTGAAGGCGCTTTCAGACTTGGCCATTTTGGTGCCAAAGGCCGCTGCCAACGCCCAGCGACGGGCGATCAACAAAACCCTGGGTTGGTTGCGCACCCATATAGCGCGGGCCGTGGGGCGTCAGGAAAAGATCGCGGTCAAGGCGGTGCGGCAGCGTTTGCGCAGCTACCCGGTCGACGGCGGCACGATGCGCGGCAAGCTCTGGTTCGGCATCAACCCGCTGGAAGCCAGCCGGGCAGGGCGCGCACGTCAGACCAAGGCGGGCGTGTCGGTGGCGGGCAGGCGCTATAGAGGTGCTTTCTACAAAAAGGTCTACGGCAATCAAGCCGAGGTGTGGATTCGTACTGCCAGTAAACACTTCAATGCGGCTCAGTATCCCGATAGCAAAGTCACTTCACAGACCGGTCCCAGCTCAGGTTTTGTCGGGGAGAGCAGCGATCGTTTCCCTTTGGCCAAAGCCAAAATTTCACTGGAGGCAGTGCGACCGCACTTTGAAGCCTGGAGCCGAAAAGCTGACGAGCGCCTGATGCAGATCCTTAAGCAAGAGATGAACTTCGAACTGCAAAAATACTTGAAGGGGATACGCCGTGTGTGAGCAACCGTTTAGCCTCGACGTGCTCTATCAGGCCATCGAGCAGCAGATTCAGCAGCACTTGTCGGGTGTGCAAACGGTCAGCTTCTGGCCTGATATTCAAAACCATATTCCGCTTCCCGCCGTGTTTCTCGACATTGGTGAGATAGAGCCCGGTCAGGAAACGGGTAGCGGTCAAACCGCCCTGACCATCACCTTCGAAGCACGGCTGGTTGTAGATGTGCTGTGCGCCGATCATTACCGGCAGGCGGTACAACTGGCCACGCAACTGGCCGTATTGTTGCGCGCCCAGTATTGGGGCTTGCCGGTGCAGCCCGCACAATTACAGCGTTCTGCCCAGGACTGGACCCGCCCTGAGCTGGACGGCTACATCGTATGGCTGGTCGAGTGGACGCAGGGGATCTACCTCGGCGAGGAGGCATGGCCGTGGCCGGATCAGCCGCCCGGTTCGTTGCTGGTCAGTATCAACCGTGAGGACTACGTCGCTGTTGAGGACCTCTAATGAGCTACGCCAGTGCTGAACACGACCGCATGATCGCAGCCATGTTGATCCCTTGTTATGTGGTTGCCGTGGACTTGGCCGCATCGCCCCCGGCCTGCCGTGTATCCACCGGCCACTGGACCAGCGCCTGGGTGCGCTGGCACAGCGTGGCAGCGGGCAAGGCGCGGCACTGGCGCTCGCCCAGCCTTGGCGAGCAGGGGGTGTTGTTTAACCCCAGCGGTCAGGCGGGCATGGGCACCTTTGTCCCGGGCCTGTACGGCGACGCCGGGCCACCCCCGGACAACCGCGATCACGTCGAAGTGTGGCGCTTCGATGACGGCGGCTCGCTGGTCTACGACTGGCAGGCCAAAAGCTACACCATCACCGTGCCCAGCGGCACCGTGACCATTGCGGTCGGCGGTACTTCAGCAGTGCTGACTGACAGCGCCGTGACTGTCACGGCGGGGGCCATTGACCTGATCGGGCCGGTCAGCATTGACGGCACCTTGAGCGTGACAGGCGACATTACCGGCCTCGGCAAAGTCATCGACGCAGGCGGCAATACCCCGAACCACAAGCACTAATCGATCACTTTCATTCAGCCCGCCGCGTGCGGGTATTTTTTGGCCTGGAGTAAACCCCCATGAGCAAAACACCTGACGACAAACTCACTGACTCCACCGCGACGGTGCTACAAAAAACGGTCGCGGTGACAAGCCCGGCCCGTACCTTCCGCGACAAGGTCTACACCTCGCGCACTTTGATTTTGCCAAACGGCGCCACATTGCCCGTGGCCAAGGGCCGTGTCAGCGCAGTCGGTGACGACCAGTTCCACTACCTCAGTACCCACCCGGACTTTGAGCCCCTCACGGAGTAACCCCCGATGATCGGAATGGATCGCCACACCGGCGCGAGCCTTTCCGGCGTCGAGCATTTGCGCCAATCCATCGCCGACATCCTCACCACGCCGCTAGGCAGCCGGCGCATGCGCCCGGCCTATGGCTGCCAACTGCGCCGGTTTGTCGATATGCCGGTGACGGCCGGTTGGAAAAGCTCGGTGCAGGCCGAAGTCGCCCACGCGCTCAACCTCTGGGAACCGCGTTTCAAGCTGCAGGCGGTGCGGGTTACGGCGGTACTGAATGGCGTGATCAGCTTTGAGTTGAAAGGCGTGTACCTGGGCGACAGCGTAGCAATGGAGGTTAGCGCATGAGTACCGTGGATCTGTCGGCCCTGCCGCCACCGGAAGTGCTGGAAACGCTGGACTTCGAAGACGTCTATCAAGATGAACTGGCTGTGTTCCGGGCTTATATGGGCGACAACTGGAACGCAGCGCTGGAGAGCGATCCGGTGGTCAAACTACTGGAACTGGGCGCCTATCGTCGGTTGCAAACCCGGGCCCGCATCAATGACGCGGCCAAGTCGCTGCTGCTGGCCTACGCCCAGCGTACTGACCTCGATCACCTTGCCGCTAACGTGCGGCTCAAGCGCCTGGTGATTCAGGAAGCGGACACACAAAGCGTGCCGCCGGTGCCGCAGGTGATGGAGCTGGACGACGCGCTACGCGAACGCATCCAGCTGGTCTACGAAGGGCTGACCACCGCCGGGCCGCGTAACAGCTACATCCTGCATGCACGCAACGCCTCGGCGCTGGTGGCCGATGCCCAGGCCGAGAGCCCGAGCCCGGCCCATGTGGTGGTGAAGGTGTTGCACCTGGAGGGCAATGGTGTGGCTGACCAGCCGTTACTGGACCGGGTGTTGCACCACCTGAGTGACGAGAATCTGCGCCCCGTGGGCGACCGGCTCTCGGTGCAAAGTGCCGAGGTGCTGGAATACCGGATTGAAGCGGTATTACACATGGCCGGAACCGGCTCGGAAAACGAAGCTATTCTGGCCGAAGCCATCCGCCGCCTGCAGGCGTGGATCAACCCGCGTCGGCGCTTGGGGGGCGAAGTATCGCGCTCGGCGATTGACGCCCAGTTGCATATCACCGGCGTCAGCCGCGTCGATTTGCCGGGCTGGCAGGACATCCCCCGAGCCCTGCATCAGGCCGCGTACTGCACCGGGTTCAAGGTGACCCAAGGGGGTAGCGGATGAGCCTGCTACCGCTCAACAGCAGCCAGTTGGAACGCGGCATCGAACAGGCCATTGATGATGTGCCAACAACCCATATTCGCACCTTGTACAACGCCCAAACCTGCCCGGCGCACTTGCTGCACCAGCTGGCCTGGGCCTGGTCGGTGGATCGCTGGGACAACCAATGGAGCGAGCAGGTCAAGCGCGGGGCCATCGCGGCGACGTTCTACATCCATGCCCACAAGGGCACCATCGGCGCTTTGCGCCGGGTGGTCGAGCCGCTGGGCTACCTGCTGGACGTGATCGAGTGGTGGCAGACCGTGCCGCTGGGCGTGCCGGGCACCTTTGCTCTCAAGGTCGGGGTGCTGGACACCGGCATAACCGAGCAAATGTATCAGGAACTGCTCGCCCTGATCGACGACGCCAAGCCCCTCAGCCGCACCCTGACCGAACTGGTGATCAGCCTCGAAAGCACCGGCCACCTCAACCTCTATTCCTGCCTGTACGAGGGCGAGGTGATCGACGTGTATCCGCCTGCGCTGCGCGACATCGAGGTCACGGGCCACTTCGGTCCGATCGGCCGGGAACATCAAATCGAAACCCTGGACGTGTACCCATGATTGATCAAAACAGCCAGTTTATGGCCATCCTCACCGCCGTGGGGGAGGCCAAGCAAGCCAACGCCGATGCCCTGGGCGTGCCCTGGACATTCGTGCAAATGGGCGTCGGCGATGCCGGTGGCGCCGACCCGATCCCCGATCGGGCCCAGACCAGGCTGATGAACGAGCGCCGCCGGGCGCCGCTGAATCAGGTCAAGATCGACCCGCAAAACAGCAACGTGATCATTGCCGAACAGGTGATCCCGGAAAACGTCGGCGGCTGGTGGATTCGTGAAATCGGCCTGTATGACGCGGACGGCGATCTAGTGGCGGTGGCCAACTGCGCGCCGAGCTTCAAGCCCTTGCTCGCCCAGGGTAGCGGCAAGACCCAAGTAGTGCGGATGAATTTTATCGTCACCAGCGCCGCCAACGTGGTGCTGAAAATCGATCCCTCGGTGGTGTTGGCCACCCGGCAATACGTCGATGACAGCATCGAAGCGGCAGTCAATCAGCTTGATATAAAACAGTCGGTCTTGGTGGCGACCACTGGCCCGGTAGTGCTCGCTGGAGTCAAAACCGTTGACGGCATTGCGGTGCCGCTGGGCTCGCGGGTGCTGGTCAAAAATCAGGCCCTTGGCAAAGATAACGGCCTGTACCTGACCGCCGATATATGGAAACGCACAGCGGATGCAGACACCAGCGCCAAGGTGACATCAGGCCTGACCGTCCATGTTGAACAAGGTGCAACCAACGGCGACACGGTATGGCATTTGATCACGGATAGCCCCATCGTCCTGGGCACGACAGCGCTGACGTTCCAATGGGCCGCAGGGCAAAACGCGCCGACACAAGCCGTTGACGACCGCTCGCGCAAGGTGGCCAACACCGAGTCAGTGCGTACGCAGATTGAAAGCCCGAATCAGGTGTTTGCGGCCCATGTGTACCGCAAAAATCGGCTGATCAATGGCAACTTCGATATCTGGCAACGTGGCGCAGCGGGTCGGGTTGGCAATGCGTCCGGGCCGGCGCAGTCGCTGTACGGGCCAGACCGCTGGCTGGTTTATTTGCCGGCCAATTCAACGGCTACCTGGGAGCGGATCGCTTTCGAACCCGGCGCTGGATTCAATGAGGGGCGTTATGGCTTAAGGGTTTCGCGCTCAGGCAGCAACGACGGAATGAACATCACCCAACGGATTGAAGGGGTAGAGACCTGCTCGGGTCAGCGCGTCACTGTTTCGTTCTATATGCGCTCGTCAATCAACCACACATGCGTCGTGAGAACACGCCAATACTTCGGGACCGGTGGCAGTGATCAAAGCCAGGGGGCGGACGCGCTGGTATCAGTCACCACTGCGTTTAAAAGGTACGTTGTCACGTTAGACATCCCATCGATAACGGGGAAAAAAACAACACATAACGATGCCTTCCTTGAACTGATTTTTGGCAGCTTGGGCAAGGGCGCCTACAGCCTGGATCTGGCGTCTGTTCAGGTCGAAAGTGGCGTTATTGCCACTGACTTTGAGCTTCGGCCACTGGCTTATGAGTTGATGCTGTGCCAGCGCTACTATGAAAAAACATTCTCGCAAGATGTCGAGCCCCACAATGGCAGCGGCATTGCCGGCTCATTGATTTGTATTGTCTATTCCGGCCAAGTCGGTTCAAGCAGCCAGCCCGTCGGGCACTGGGCATTCAGGGTAGAAAAGAGGGCAACGGCGAGCATACGGCTGTATAGCCCAATGGGCTCCGGGCCAGACGGCCAATGGCGTTCGGGTAGCAACCTGGTTTCAAGCGCAAACGCCCAGGCTCTGATTGTTGGCACACGACAGGCATCCATTGATAACGGTGACGTGGGGATTGCCCCTCAAACCTATTACATCCATGCAACGGCAGATGCTGAACTTTAGGAGCCCTCATGAGTTATCGACTGACTGAAAACCCGGATACCGTTATTCAGTTGTCTGACGGCGCGACAGTTCCCCGTGGGCATCGGTTCTGGGCTGAATATGAACAATGGAAAAACGCCGGCGGCATTCCTGAGCCGGCCCCTATGTTGGATACGGCTATTTCTGAAAGAGCCTGGCGCGACCTTGAAATCGAGCGGGTCAAATGGTTGCGGGAAAGGCACCGCGACGAAGTGGATTCAGCCCGCCCGACCACGTTGACCGTCAAGCAATCCGGCGAGTTGCTGGACTATGTACAAGCGTTGCGGGACTGGCCGTCAGCTGCGCAATTTCCCGAAGAAGAAGCCCGACCGCAGTGCCCGGCCTGGATCGACCCGTAAACCTGCTAACACCTGATCCTCGTTTGACCCACATAAGCCTCGCCCTGCGGGGCTTTGTCGTTTCTGGAGAATGACTTTATGAGCACCACCAGCCGTTTTCACGGCGTCACCGTCGCGCTGGTCGATACCGGGGCGCGCACCATTGCGCTGCCGTCCACCTCGATCATCGGCCTGTGTGACACCTTCACCGTCAGCCCGGCGGCATCGGCCAAACCCAACGACCTGGTACTGCTGACCAGCGAGCGTGAAGCCATCGCCGCCTTTGGCGAAGACGCGGCCATCACCCGCGCCGCCAAGGCCGTGTTTATCCGCGCCAAGGCCGTGATCGTTGCCTGTGGCGTCGCCAGGCTGGAAGACCCGGCGCTGCAAACCTCGGCCATTATCGGCGGGGTATTGGCCTCGGGTCAGCGTACCGGCCTGCAAGTGCTGCTCGACGGCAAAAGCCGCTTCAACGCCCAGCCGCGGCTGCTGATCGCGCCCAAACATTCCGCCACTCAAGCCGTAGCCACGGCGATGGATGCCCTGGCCGGCAAGCTGCGGGCCATTGCCATCGTTGACGGCCCCAACACCACCGACGAAGCCGCACTGGCCTATGCCAAGGCGTTCGGCAGCAAGCGCGTGTATATGGTCGACCCGGGCGTGCAGCAGTGGGACACCGTGACCAGCAAGACCATTGACGCCCCGGCCTCGGCCTTTGCGGCGGGCCTGTTTGCCTGGACTGACACCGAGTACGGCTTCTGGGCCTCGCCGTCGAACAAGGAACTGGTGGGCATCACCGGCACCACACGCCCCATCGAGTTTCTGGACGGTGACGAAACCTGCCGCGCCAACCTGCTCAACAACGCCAATATCAGCACCATCATTCGTGATGGCGGCTACCGCTTGTGGGGCAACCGCACCTTGTCGGCCGATGCCAAGTGGTCGTTTGTTACCCGCGTGCGCACCCTCGACATCGTGATGGACGCGATTCTGGCGGGGCACAAATGGGCGGTCGACCGCTCGATCACCAAAACCTACGTCAAGGACGTCACGGACGGCCTCGATGCGTTTATGCGCGACCTGAAAAATCAGGGCGCGGTGATCAACTTCGAAGTGTTTGCCGACCCCGTGCTCAACACGGCCAGCCAGCTGGAGCAGGGCAAGGTGTATTGGAACATCCGTTTCACCGACGTGCCGCCTGCCGAGAACCCTATTTTCCGTGTGGAAGTCACCAACCAATGGTTGACCGAAGTGCTGGAAACCGCCGCCTAAGGAGGCCGCTTAATGATTCCTCAAGTGCTGTTCGATACCAATTTGTTTATGGGCGGGGTCAGTTTTGCCGGCGATGTGCCGTCTGTGACCCTGCCCAAGCTCACCGTCAAAACCGACTCCTTCCGGGGCGGTGGCATGGGCGGCGAAATCGAGATGGACATGGGCCTGGAGAAACTGGAAGCCAGTTTCGTCACCACCGGCGTGCGCCGCGAATCGCTGAAATACTTCGGCCTGGCCGATCAGACCCGCTGCAATCCGGTGTTTCGCGGTGCCTTCAAAGGCCTTGGTGGCAAGGTCACCCCGGTGATCGCCACGATGCGCGGCATGCTCAAAGAGGTCGACATGGGCGACTGGAAACCCGGCGACAAGGCCGAGAACAAGTTCGCCATGGCGCTCCAATACTACAAGTTGGAAATCGATGGCCGCGTGATGTACGAAATTGACATGGTCAATTGCGTGCGCGTGATTGATGGCGTCGACCAAATGACCGATGTACGCATCGCCCTGGGCCTTTAAAGGAATAACCCCATGACCTCTTTAATTGAAAAGAAAACCCCTGCCTGGCTCAACCTGAGCGACGAAGGCGTCACCGTGACCCTGCGTTATCCGACTGCGCTGAACAGCGTTAAAACCGACAAGATCACCTTGCGTGCCCCAACCGTACGCGATGTGCGCACCGCTCAGGCCACCTTTGGCAACGACGCTGAAAAGCGTGAAATGCAACTGTTTGCCAGCCTGGCCGAGGTCGGCGTCACTGACCTGGAAGACCTGAAGCTGCTGGATTATCAGCGGATACAGGACGGCTATTTTCGTCTGGTCAACGAAGACGAACTGTAACCCCGCGACCTTGAAATACCTGGCCAAGCGCTTGGCGTCGGAAACCAGTTTTTCCGCCGCCGAGATCATGGCCATGTCGTTCTCGGAAATGGTCTGGTGGCTCACGGATTGAGTCACCAGCCGCACACCCAGGCAGGGCGAACATATGGCGAACAAACTCGCGCTCGGCCTCGTCATCGGCGGGGCTGTCAGCGCTACCGTGGGCAACGCCTTTAAAGATGTTGAAGGCCGCATCAAAAAGCTTGAAGCCACCGGGGCCAAAGCCCGGGTCATGCAACGCCAGATCGGCGACACCATCCGCCTGCGCAACGAGTGGAAAACCGCCCACGACAGCGGCGCCGCCGGTGCGTCCATGCTGTTGACCCGGCTCAACGCCAACCTCGACAGCCTGCGCAAGCAGGGGGTGGAAGTCGGGCGGCTTGACCGGGCTTACCAGGTATTGGGCCGAACCGCCCGCAGTGCCGAGCTAAAAGCCAAAGGTCATACCCAGTTCAACGAGGGTCGGGCCGGGATAAAAAACACCCTGGGCAAAGCCGCTATTGGCATTGCAGCGGTCGCGGTACCCACCAAGGTATCGGCGGACTACCAGGCACAAATCCGGCAAATGGCAATCTGGGCACACACGGCCGGCACCGACGCTGAAAAGCAGATGGCCGACAAAATCACCCAGGTCGCGACCCAGAAAGGCATGAGCCAGAAGGCGCTGGCCAGTGCCGTCAGTGGCCTGATTGAAAAGGGTATCAGTTGGGAAGAGTCGGTGGATTACGCACCACTGATCGCGGATCTGGTCGACGGCCAGGGCATGGAAGCCGAAACCATCGCCACCCTGTTTAGCGCCTTCAAAGAGGCGGGCGTTGCCAAGGAAGACATGGGCGCCATGCTCGGACAGGTCGCGGCGGCCGGTGATATTGGCGCATTTGGTCCCAAGTACATGCCGGCGTTGTTGGGCACCATCAAACGCCTGGGCATGGAAGGCCCGGAGGCGGTGCGTTTTCTCGGGGCCAGCCTGCAATCGCAGTTTTCGCAGACACAAGATGCGGCTGCAGCGGCCACCAACATGGACAACCTGCTCAACGCCGTGATCAGCAGCACCAGTCAGAAGCGCTTTGCGCAGGCGGGCTATGACCTGACCGGCTCGATACTGGCAGCCACCAAAAGCGGCAAAGCGGCCAACCCGGTCGAAGCCTTTATCATGCTCAGCGAAAAGTTGATCGCCCGGCAGGACCCGGAAAAAGCCAAGCGCGTCGAGGCGCTCAAAGCCAGGATTCAAGCCTCAAAAGACGGCAGCGCTGAAGAAGAACAGGCGATGGTGGCGCTGATTGAGGCCGCCGGTTTGGCCTCAATTGTCAGCGATAAAAGCTCCAGTGCCGGCCTGCTGGCCCAGATCAAATACGGCAAAACCATCAAACAGAATATGGCCGATATCAAGGACACGGACGGCCAGGCCAAGATCGAAAAAGACGCCGCTGATGCCCGTGGCGCCTCCGCTGCCAAGTGGGGCTCGGCAGCGGCGAGCATGGAAGCCTCCATGATCAGCATCGGTGATGCCTTGCGCCCGCTGACGGATCTGGCGGCGGAGGGTTTGACCAAAATCGGTACCAGCATTGCGGGGCTGGCTGGCGAGTTCCCCAAAGTGATCAGCGGCACCACCCTGGCAGTCAGTGCGATTGGCCTGGTGGCCACCGCCTTCAGCGCATTCAAAATGGGCAAGGGCCTGATCAACATTGCCCGTGGCGCGCTGGGTGGTCGTGACAGTAATACGGTGCAGAAAGTCTTTGTCACCAATGCTGATGACGGTGGCGACAGCCCGCCCGAGAGCAAGGGCTCGAAAGTACTGGACCTGGCTGAAATTGGCCTCAAGGCGCTGGGTGGCAAACAGGACGGCGACGCCGAAGAGGGCGAGCGCAAAGGCTTTAACCCGGTGGATGTCGGGCTCAAGGTGCTGGACGTGTTCCGCGAAGCCAGCACCGGCGAGAGCGGCAGTGAAAAGGCGGGGCCGCAACGGGTGTTTGTGGTCAACGCCGCCGCCTTCGGTGGCTTGGGCGGCGCCGGTG
>NZ_WIVQ01000099.1:0-17572 GCF_009600545.1 Pseudomonas sp. FSL R10-1339
ATCCTAGGCGGCCTGGCCGGTGGCGTGGGCGGCTGCGCGCTCGGCGCTCAGTTAGGCGAGTCGCTCGACCGCCACGTCCTGGCCCACAACCTCTGCCTGCTCTGCGGTCACCGCTTCAACCTGCCGGCCTGATCTGGCCGTACCATTTCTTTCTATCCATATCGTCGGGACGGTGCTGCGCAGTGCGCGGCGCTTTATGCCGGCTTGCACCCAAAGGAACCTCAACCATGGCTCATCTCGTCGAAACTATGGCCTACGCTGGCGCTGCTCCCTGGCATGGCCTGGGTAATCAGCTCACACAGAAGCAACCACTCGAAGTCTGGCAACGCGAAGCCGGTATGGACTGGCAGATCCAGGAAAGCCCTGTGCACTTCAAGTCGGATGCGGTCGGTCACTTGGGTGCCATCCACTCCTTCCCGGAGCAGAAGGTGCTCTTCCGCTCCGACACCAAGGCACCCCTGTCTGTGGTCTCTCAACGCTACCACACCGTGCAGCCGCGTGAGGTACTGGAGTTTTACCGAGATCTTACCGAGGTCTCCGGCTACGAGCTGGAAACGGCTGGCGTGCTCAAGGGCGGACGCAAGTTCTGGGCGCTGGCGCGTACCGGGCAAGGCGCAGCGCTCAAGGGTAACGACCAGGTCAACGGCTACCTTCTGCTGGCCACCTCTTGCGACGGCACGCTGGCCACCACGGCAACCCCAACCACCGTGCGCGTCGTGTGCAACAACACCCTGACCATCGCCCTAGATGGCACCAGCCGGGCGATCAAGGTGCCACACAACACTCGTTTCGATCCAAAGGCAGTTAAGAAGCAGCTCGGTATCGCGGTCTCGCAATGGGACGATTTCATGTACCGCATGCGCATGCTGGCCGAGCGCAAGGTGCAATGGCATGAAGCGCTGGGCTTCTTTATGAACGTGCTCTGCGAAACCAATCCGACCGCCACTTTGCCGGAAGTACTGCCCAACGAACGTGCTCTGCGCAAGGTCCAGGAGCTGTACGAGGGTCGTGGCCGTGGTAGTCAGCTGATCTCTGCCAACGGCACCGCCTGGGGTCTGCTCAACGCGGTGACCGAGTACGTCGACCACGAACGCCGTGCCCGCAGCAATGAATACCGCATGGACTCGGCCTGGTTCGGTCAAGGAGCGCAGATCAAGCAACGCGCCCTCGACACAGCCCTACAACTGGTCGCCTGACCGCTTAACGTCTTTCCACCCTATAACGCCTGACCAGCCTTGTCGCTGGTCGGGCGTTTTATGTTCGCAAGGTGAACGCTATGAAAGCTTCTCCGTTGAGCAGCACTGGCAGGTCTCGCCCGGCACTGCGCCTGATCAGAACCAAAGAGTTACCTCGTGAAGATTGGCTGGCGGTGCGCAAACAGGGTATCGGCAGCTCGGATGCAGCCGCCGCGGTCGGCCTGAATCCCTACAAGTCGCAGCTGGAACTGTGGCTGGAGAAAACCGGTCGTGATACGTCACTGCCCAAGCTCGACCCGCAGGACGAAGAGAGTCCAGCCTACTGGGGCAATGTGCTGGAGCCCATCGTCGCCTGGCATTACAGCAAGCGCAGCGGCAACCGGGTACGACGTATCAATGCCGTGCTGCAGCATCCAGATCCTAAACTGCCCTGGATGCTGGCCAACATCGACCGCGAGGTTATCAGCGCTGAGGATGTGCAGATCCTTGAATGTAAAACTGCTGGCATAAACGGCGCGCGCCTCTGGAAAGAGGGCGTGCCGGAGTATGTGCAGTTACAAGTGATGCACCAGTTGGCCGTGACTGGCAAGCAAGCGGCCGATGTGGCGGTGCTGCTCGGTGGTCAGCACCTGGAGATCCATCGCATCGAACGAGACGAGTCGATGATTGCTCGGCTGATCGACCTGGAGCGGCTGTTCTGGGATTTCGTGGTCAGTGACACCCCACCACCGGCCGACGGTACGGCCTCAGCCGAAGCGGCGTTGCGCTGCCTTTACCCCGAGGACAACGGTCAGATCCTGGATTTCAGCCATCACGCGGAGCTGGCCACCACCGACCTGGAGCTCAAGGCTGTTCGCCAGAGCATTGCCCAGCAGGAAACCCGTGAGGCGCAACTCAAGCAAGTCCTACAACAGGCCATGGGCGTAGCCACCCGTGCAGAGTTTACTGAGGGCTACATCAGTTGGAAAAAGTCCAAGGACAGCACCATGCTCGACGTCGAGCAGATGCTCAAGGATAAACCCGACCTGCAGGCCCGCTACCCCAAGATCAAAACAGGCAGTCGTCGCTTTTTGATCAGCTGAGACATTCCTCGCCACCCAAGCCACCAGGACCATTTACGTCCTAGTGGCTTTTTTATTTCCAGATCAAGGATAACCGCCATGCTCAAAGGTTTAGCGATCACCCCTCCGGTACTCGGGCGTATTTCCATCGGCAAGGTCGTCGAGAAAAACGGCAAGCGTATGCCCGAGAAAGACGATCAGTTCACCCTTACCTCGCAAGTACAAAGCCGCGACGGCTGGCTGCTGCACCCGCTCAATGAGGAACTGCGTAATGGCCAGGACGGCAAACTGCGCAGCATTCCGATCCGCTTGCTGTTCAACGAGCCAGATCTGAATTTTCGCGCCGATTACAGCCTATTCGACCGCACCACCGGCCGGCCTTTGTGCGTCGGCAATGGTGAGACCTGCAAGCGCTTAACCAAGGACGGCATCCAGTCGCTGCCCTGCCCTTCACCGGATGGTTGCTCACTGGCCCAAGGCAATGCCTGCAAGCCTTATGGCCGGCTGAACGTGGTGATTGGTGCCGACGATCCGTTGGGTAGTTTTGTCTTCCGCACCACCGGGTTCAACAGCATCCGTACCCTGGCGGCACGCCTGCAGAATTTCCAGGCCATCTCCGGCAACCGCCTGGCCTGCCTGCCACTGGAGCTACGCCTGCGCGGTAAGTCCACCCGGCAGAGCCATGGCACGCCGATCTTCTACGTGGACATCACGGTGCGCAACGGCCTGAGTATTGAAGATGCCTTGCTGGCAGCCAAACAGCTGGAGGAAACCCGACAAGCTTCGGGCTTTGATCAGAGCGCCTTGGATCACGCGGCCCGGCAGGGGTTTAACAATGGGGCCTTTGAAGACAGTGAGGAGGACACCGGCGCCATCGTCGAGGAGTTCTTCCCCGCAGCTGAAGATCAGCCCGGCAAGGAAGAAGCAGCACCCAAACCAGCGGCCCCGGCCAAAACCTCACTGGCACAAAAGCTGGAATCTAAATCCCTCTAAAGCGGCAGTGACCACTCCGCTCGCGCCCACTGATCAAACTTCCAACATGACCCAAGGTCTTCCAACGCAGGAGAGTCCCCATGAAATATCACAAGCTCAGAGCCGGTGAAGAGACCGGTACCTATGTCATGGAATCCCCGGTCACCGAAGCTGACATCCTGCAGATGGCACAACAACTGGCGATGAGTCGTCTGTCTAAAGGACGGACCTTGACTGAGCCGAAGCAAGTATTCAGCCATCTACAAACACTGCTGCAATACCATGAGTACGAAGTCTTTGCTTTGCTACTGCTCGATACCAAACACAGGGTTATAGGGTTTCGGGAGCTGTTCAGAGGCTCGCTGGATGGTGCCAGCGTGTACCCCCGTGAGGTGGTCAGGATCGCCCTGGAGCACAATGCCGCGGCAGTGATTCTGGTTCACAACCATCCCTCCGGCGACCCAGAGCCTAGCCAAGCCGATCGTTCGCTGACCACAACCCTCAAGAACGCTCTCAATATGATCGGTACCCGGATATTGGATCATGTTGTCGTGGGGTATGAGGGCTGTGTGTCGTTGGCTGAGCGGGGTTACCTGTAGCGGTTAATAATGATCAGAAATACCTCCTCTGGATCGAATGGCTAATCAAGCCATTCGATCCAGAGGAATACCGTTCCTCTAATCTTAATTTTTATTTGAACAAAATAAGCCTCAACACTTCCATCCCCATAATCACTCAACTATTGCCTTCAAAAAAGCATCCCGCGCGTCCTGATAGAATCTGGTCCTTCGTTGACTTCGATCCGATAGAGGCCAGCGTCATCGTCAACATCTACACCACCTTCGCTATCCGCAGAGCAAGCGCCACGTATTCTACGATCGAGGATCGAAAGCGCGGACAGCCGTTCAAAAACCTTTGCGCAGCTACCTTCAATGGCTCGATGGAGGCTAATACATTGTTCTCGTTTGCAGGTGGTGCACCCCATTACACTAGACGCCAGCTCAACCTAAGTATCTCAAGCATGCTTTGCTGGCGACGTTCCGCAACTACAGGCGTCCACTCAGCCTCGTGCAGAACCTGGCTAGTCAAGGCATAGGCGTTAACGCCGCTGCTACCGGAAAAATAGGCCGACTTCTTTCTGTCGAAGTCATAATTCAGCGCCTTGGAGTTACGCGCCCGTGTCAGCGGAACCAAATTGGCTAGACGATGCAGCCAGCGTGCACGATCATCGACATCTGGCCAGGTTCGCGCCCACTCACTGCCCGGATCGACTGTCTGCGGTAGGACATGCTCGATAGTCAGCACATTGGGCGCGTAGTTGGCCGACATAGCGGACATAAAAGAGTCCAGACGTAGAATCACGTAGTTGCGCCGGCGAGCGGTCATTTCGTAGACGTTGCCATCCAGAGCCCGGAGCATATCGGCACACTCTACCGGTGCTAGTTCAATACGGTCATCCAGCGTGCTGTTGAGGAGATCCTCCAATACCAGAGCATAGCGCTCGATCCGCTGGTTCACATTTTTGGCGGTGATATGCAGGTAGGCCGCCAGGCGCTCCAGCCGAGTGACGAAGTCCAGCACCGTATTTGCATCGCCACCGTGACGTGCCAAAAACGCAATCGCCACAGGCACCCAGTCGGAGTTGTCGATCCGGTTTAGCCAAGTGAATAGCTCGTTGATCTTGTCGGCAGCCGAGGAAGACACGTACTGGGCGCTCTTCGCTATCAGATACGCCTCGGCATAGGGGGCGACCACCTGCTCGATAAGCGCTTCAGATGACTCCACTTTGCTAAGAACATGGTCGCGGAACTCTTCCAGCAGCATCCTCCGCGCCTTGAAACGGGCGTAAATCATGCGGATATGCCCGAACAGCTCGTTAAAGCCATCACGCCCGGTGGCGACCTCCAGATCCTCCCAGCGGTCATTGAAAGCCTCGCGCTTGCTCTCTGACAGTTTTCCGATCACCTCCGCCTTGATGATGTCCGTGGGCAGCAGATCCAGACCCCGATTGTTCAATACTGAAAAAACCCGGAATGCTGACTGCTGGCTCGGAGTAGTTACCGCCACCAAGAAGCAGCGCATCACTAGGAAGGAACCAAAAGTAATGAGGTGCGACTCATCACTCGCGAATTTTTCTGCCAAGCGTTCCAGGAGCAGACGAGCATTGGCCTGTATGTTGCGCTGCGACTCATTGCCCAATTGTGCCGGATCAATCTTCGCCAGATCTGCGAACTGGAGCTCTTGCACATACTGCACAAAGAAAGCGCGGTCCCGCTCACGCAGCGCCAAACGCGGCTTGGCCGCCAACTGCTGAGCCACACTTCCCGGCTCACGGATAAAGCGCTGAAAATCGGAACGACTGTCCCCGGCCAACAACGAAGTGAGGGTAGCCAGCAGAATGGTCAACGTGGTCAAACGCTGCTGACCATCGATTACTTCGGCCTGCGGCTTTCCTTCATCCTTGATAAGGACAATGGAACCCAGGAAGTAACTGTCCTCAGGCTCCTTTTCAAAGAAGTCGTACAGATCGTCGAACAGCTCGCCCGCCTGATCCCGGGTCCAGGCATAAGGTCGCTGATACGGCGGGATCACATAATCGAACTCGGAACTGAATATCTTCGCCAACGGGTACTCGGCGCCACTAATTTTCTTGCTCATCTGTATCGCTCGCTAGTCATACCCCGCAACGTCGGGGCAAATTCAAAAGTGAAAAATTACGCGCCGTATGTTCCCCGTCTTACCGCTGCTACATTCGCATAGCGGATCATTGCTACGCCGACCACAACCGCTGCAAGGGCTGTAGTAGAGCTGTTCCTTTACCTGCAGTGGCGTCAGTGAAAAGAGACTATAGGGCTTAGCCTCCTGTACCTCATTCAGGTACTCACCAGGCACCAGAGAGGCATCCTCTCTAAGGGCCAAATTCGACCGAAGCAGCACAGCGCCTTTACGCTCCGGCTTACCGCTTCGGTCTTCAGGCTTTTTTAGAAGAGCCCCTCCCGTCTCATGGCCAATGCTCTCCATCCCTCCCAGGCTCAAACCGAACTCCAAGTTGTGAACCTCCGTTGCATCGTAATCGTTGGCGACGGTTGATCGGGCCTCAACTTTGAGAATGAGATTCTCGTCCACCCGCATATTCAGCTCGACCCGTTCGAATAGCCGTGTGCTCTTCTCGTCCACCTTGACGTTGAGATTGGCCAGGCTGTTGCGCGCATCACTGGACTGCACATGTCGACCATGCCGGCGAGCAGGTACTTCGAGTTGGAGCTTTGCCACACCATCTCGGGGGTCGGTGCAATAGAGGTTCAGGGTCTCGGTCTTCTGAATCCCCCCTTCACGAGGCATTTCCGAGCCTGCCTTGATTGCCACATGCCTTGTGCCACGAGCCAGTGCCAGCTCGATGTTCTTAGCCAATAAGAGATTGGCCCGGTCATGTGCAATCCAGGCTGCTCCCTGGGAAATGATCAGCTGCCCCCGATCTGATACGCAAAGCCGTTGCGGGCCGAACATTTCCAACAGCCGCGTCTTGATCAATGGCATGTTGACCATGCCGCCCGTAGCCAAGCACAGACTGATATCGGCCGGCTCGAAATCCACAGACTTGAGCAGGGCGCCAATCATCTGCAGCCCCTCCGTCAATTTCGCGCAGACAATCTCTTCGAGCTCATCCCGCGGCAGAACGTAGTCAAGGTCGGGATCTACCTTCTCCGTTCGGAAGTAGTTCGGCACATAAATCTGCGCCTGGCTCTTGATCGACAGTTCGATCTTCGCCCGCTCCGCACGAGCCAAGAGACGCTTCTGGGCATCGACTGCAACGTCAACACTGCCCAATTGAGCATGTTTCACACAGTGGCGGAGCACCACCTCGTTCATGATCGACTCATCGATGACATCACCGCCCAGATGACTGCAACCGTGGTTGGCGATCTGTACGAGGTAGCCATCGACCAGCCGACACAAGGTCAGGTCGAGAGTGCCACCACCCCAGTCAAAGACCAGCATGTACTGGCGATCCAATCGACGGATTTCACTGGCAAAGTCAGGCTGCGTGCGTAAATGTCCATAGAGCGCGGCAAGCGGCTCATGCACAAATTGATCGATAGTTATTCCTGCCAGACGAAACGCCTCACGCAGATCACGCCGTCGCTCACCGCTCATATCGACCGGAATAGTCACCACTGCTCGGCTGTAGTCCGCCTGTCGCTCGTCGCTAGCGTGTTCCGCTACAAAGCGGACGATGTCCGCCACCATTTGCCGTGGGCTACGGCTCACACCATCAACGTATACCGAATGCTTGCCCAGCAGGGTTTTAGGCGAACGCACCACATTGCCGATCACACCAAGTCCTGCGGTCGCCAGACGCTCCCGCGCCTTACGACCAACGACCACCTCATCGCCTTCATAGCACACCACAGATGGATGCGGCAGACCGTTATCAGTAAACGAAATACACCGATCACCTTCGATTACCGAGACAAGACTGTTCGTGGTGCCAAAGTCAAAACCGTAGATCGCCATCGTTACTATCCCTTGATACGACTGATTTCTTTGCCCAGGTTATCGACCACACTGCCCAAATACTCTCGTGCCACCCCGACCTTGGGTGGTTCGCGATCCAGTGCAGTCAGCACATCCTGGAGTACAGGCAGCTCACTATCAAACAGCCGCAAGATCTGACCGCGCAAACGCGACAGATCGTCATTCGAATGCACACTCTGGACACGTGACTGCTCCTTCACGGCCTCTAGCTGCGCCTGCAACTCGCACAGCCGGTCCCCCTGCTCGCCCAGCAGGGCTTCACGCGCCTTGAGCTCTTTCTCAGTTTGAGCTTTGGAAGCCTCCAGCTGACGCAATTCACGCTGCAACTGATCGGCTCGCGCGTCCGCCTGCTGAATCTGTCGGGCCTGATCGTCCAACAGCCAGGCCAAGCCAGGAGCGTCCGCAAATGGCTGGCTGGCCAATAGACGGATCAAACCATCGCCACGTTCGCGATAGAGCTCCTTGGGCTCAAAGATGTGCCGACGCACAACACCCACCAATTCGCGCGGGGCAGCCCCCAAATAGAGGTGCCATTGGCAGGCCAGATAGAAACCACACTCTAAGCGCTTCAGTGCCTTTTTTTTGTCGGCGACTAGGGTTTCCGCTACTGCTACCGTCTGCATTACCTCTCGCGCTTCGACGGCTACTGCCATCCACCCCAGGCCCTCTTCCGAAGACCTCGGCAACCAACTTTCCAAAGAAAGCTTGCCTTGCCCCCGTACCCTTCGCCCAATCTCGGCGGCAAAAAAACGCAACTGATCTTCGATGCTCCGGTACCCACTCAAATCCGTAGCCAGCAGCATCAGGTTGAGGCTTTTTTCCAAAGTGGGGTCATTTTCCTCCGCCAATGCCAAAAGCTCGTGGCGCCTGACGTCCTCAATACGCGAGTTTTTCACCACTTTGCGCAGCGTCGAATCACCCAGAGATTTGGTTTTTCCCATATAAAAATGAGCTATGAAATCGGCCAGGCTCTCAACCCTTTGATCCTTCTCTTTATCCTTGCTTTTCGCCACGCCCGAACGGCTTTTCGTGGGAGTTTCTTGGGTAACAGAGGCTGTTGCCTCAAGCACAGGTAAAACAACTCCTTCCGTTTCCGGCTCAGGCAGGACTTCAAGGGGCCGTTCTGCCCTTACCTGGGTAGACACATCTTGTCGTTTGGCAGGCTGGCGAATATCCATAGATCCGGTGGACTTGCTGTAAACCGGTATTCCAACAGGCTTATTTTTCTCATCATTCATTGTGTTGTGTTCTCCAGCACCTGTTCAGCGTATGCAGCAAAGATCGGATCATTCAACAAGCTGCGCGCCATTCGCCGAACCTCATCACTGGGCCGGCGCGAACGAGCATGCTCCAACCAGAGCACCGAGGCCTTGGTGCGATCCTCCGCTGTCCACAGACTGCTATTGCAAGCGCGACGCAGACCGTCCAACTCCTCAGCCAGTCTTTCGGCGGAAAGCGTCATCCAGTCCAGTAATTGATCGGTTGCATGATCGATTGGTAAGCGTGTCAGGGCCTTACACTCCATAGGCAAAGGCTCTATCGACGACTTGCCAGCCCAGACGGCAAAGCGGCCGGCAGCCGAAGCCAGCTCAGGCGCATGTTGCAGGCCCGCCGACTGCGCAAAGCTGTTGCATGAAAAATTGATAATGGCGCGAATCGTGCCGGCCATAGGTCTGTTCACATAGCGCAGGGCCCCCAGCGCCTGATTGAAACGCTCCTTGTACTGGGCGTGACTGAGCTGTGTATCGCCACGCTGATCCTTGGCCAGCACTCCGTAGAGGTACTGACAAACGCCTTCAAGATAGTTTTTTGCCGTTGCCAGAGACGAGCAGGCCTCAGCAAAACGCCGGATGTCATCGACACTCAGCTCGTTTTCGGTGAACAACATGCGAAACACATTCTCGAGGTGCAGCAGATCCTGAAGCTCCGAAATGCAGAAGCTCAACTCGAATCGCTCCCTGGCATCCTGGTTGGTTAGCTCCAACACATGAAACCCCTGGCGAAACTCCGCCAGCTGGCTGAAAAGGTGCGCAGGCTCTATAGCCTCGCCATTCAGGCACACACTCTCACAACTAGCCAACAACCAGTCGGCGCCTTGGGTCGGCTCATCGATAACCGTACCCACGCTGCCCAGTTCCGTTCCCCTCAGCAGAATTGCAGGCTTGCGGAAAGGGTGCGCTGCAAAAAAATGATCCCTACGCTCCTCCAGACTCTCGAAGCAGGCAACGCAACGGGGACACTCATAAACAATTGGCGTAATCACCACTGGCGGTGACTCGGGAATGATTACGCTTCCACCCGAATTTCCAGGGTCAATGAAACTCAGATATCAGGTCATCCATTTACCTCTTTTTCCTCAAGCTTAGAGCTCACGGCAGGCAGTCTGCTGGTTGGTCATGGCATCACTTGTTGGACGCGCCTGTGTTCTTCCTGTGAGTCGAACACAAAGAAGAAGGGGCTGATTTTGGAAAATGCCATTATCAGCAGATTTTGCACACTTTGTTTCGTGGGGAGGCATGATGTCAAATCGACATAAGCTGTACATGGCAATTACCGCCCCGGATAGCGCACCCCAATCTCATCGCCTTGTCACCGCCCCTGCCGTAGTTGTGGCATTGGACATTCGCTCAGCAGGGGAATACGCGTCGGCTGATCAATAGTAACTCCCCCTTTTTGACCCTGACTGGCTCCAACCCCCATGCTGACCATCCCCGTAAGCCAAATTCCATACGAGAAGTCCTAGTGTAGTGAGTCGCCAATGCAGCAGTGGCCCATCGCTCTCTAGGAAGCACAATCTCCATCAAGTCGCCGGGATTGAGGTGTTAGGCACCTGGTTTTTTTATGCGACAGACCACTGGTGAGTTACGGACTACTCAACAAGGCGATCCTGATCACATTCGTCCTTACCTACTTGCTGCTTCATGGCGTGCTCAAGCGATCCCCAGAATCGAGGCAAGACAATGAAGCAGTCAGGGCAGCTCAATGGCTGCCCTGACTGCCTCGATACCGTTTTCTTCTTTTTGCACTCAAAGTCTGCCTAGCACTCAAGCCTTGATCGCTTGGCAGCTTGGCAGCTTGGCAGCTTGGCGACCATGCTGGTGTGGCCGCTCATGACGCCTGCAATGTCCTGTATGGCTTTCGTCGGCAACTGCCCCTTCAAGACAGCTGACGATTTTTTTTGACCATTTGCCCTGTCGTATTGTCCATCCGGTACTGTGTAATTGTCCCATCAATGATTCGGCTGATCACTTCCCTTGCCACCTCTAACGAGACAGCGAACCACTCACGTGGGCGATAGTACTTCCCGTCCTTTCCGACCAAATCCACGTTGAGTCGTTGAACTGCCAGGAAGCCGTGAACGAGGGACTCGAACCGCTGCGGATTCATGTTGTAACACTCGAACTCTGTCACCTTCTGTACTGGACCCTCCAGAAAGGCAATATCACGCTCTGCATTACGAATCCGCTGGTCTACCGTAAGTTCGGTGTAACCGATTTTGTACAGGTGCGAAAACTGCGCCAGAGCCGGATTGTTGCTCATAGACTTGACGATATAGATCACCCCGGTGCGCCGGTCACGGTGGGTCAGGCGGATGTCCTGGAAGGCCTCAGCCAACGTATCGTCCCGATCACGCAGGATGCGACGGCCTGTTTCCTCCATGTAGAGGGCGCGACCAAGAGAGCGGCGCAGCATGTTCGACTCTGTACCGTTCTCGAAGATCAGCCGCAACCGTGCATCTTTATGCTCACCACGCCCGTGCTCATCGCCAACCCCATCCACAAAGCACATGACACCATTGAGGATGAACGCGTTGCCTACCGTAATCTGCCAGTTCTCAGCAAAGCGCACGGACTCTGCCTTACCGCTTTTGAGGTCGGCATGCAGGTTTTTGAAGATCGTCTCAAACTGCCAGAAGTCCTCGCACTTCGTGCGCTGTGCTACCTCATCCGGCATATCCCTTTCAGACGACACGTGCTTGATCTCGAGGATACTCATATCGCCTAAATCGAGTAGCCCCAAGTCATCACCACCCAATATATCGTCGATGCTCATCACGTCCTGGGGGGAGACAGGCGGTGTAGACGTGACGATTTTGGCCAGCTCATGTCCGGCCAGTACATTGTACCGATCTAGGGCAGCTAGAGTGGCGTGATCGCCACCCTCCACGATAGCCCTCAAGCGTTTTGCCATTTGCCGCTCAGACAGGCTTTCACCGTGCTCGGACGGCAGGTGAGCATTCTGATCAATGAACTGGTTGACCTCTTCAAACCGAGAAGCCATCAGGTCATATTTACCAGGCACAATAGATCGTGGCTTAACGTTGAGCAGACCAAAATCATCCGACGCGCCAAAAATGTCATCCAGCGAACCCAACTCGCGGCGCTTTTTACCCTGAAGGATCATTTCATTGCCCTCAATTACACCGCTTGCTGTTGCTGAAGTTTCTCGCGCTTACGCTTCTTGATGTACTGCAGCCCCTCAGCATAACGCACCTCAATCGGGTCAGTTGAGACCAGAGATGGCTCGCGTCCTTTCTCTTGGCGAAATGCCAGGATGCGAGGCCAGAGGATCACCGCTTCTTCGTCGGTCATGTCGATACGGCCTGCCGCGACCACATCCTGAATTGTCTTGAGCATTGCAGGAGTCACGGATTTCGACAGGATTTCGTAAGCACCGTAGAATGGGTTGACTTGATCAATCAAGTCGATCGTCAAGTTTTCGATGTTGATGAACTTATCGCCCATTTTCACAAACTGCCGATTTCCTTCCGGTAGATTGGAGGGCTTAGGGATCAGCTGCGTGCCGTACTCACCGCGAGACTCCTCTATCGGATGGCATGCGCCATCAGCAGTACTGCCGCATTCAATGATCACCGCATCCGGAGGGAGGTCTGCCTCATCAAACAGTCCACCAGAAGTGCTGATCAATACTTTGGTCAGGACACCCTCGCGTACCTGCTCGACTTCCTCTGGAGTCAGGTCGGGGTATTTCGTTTCAATAATTTTTGGTAACTCGTTCTCATTGATGACCTCAGGTTCAACCCCGCCACCTACCAATGATTTACCAACCTCGGGGTTCTGAATTAGCGTGGCAATAATGTCATCGCTGTCGCCATTCAAAATCTTGATGACTTTATCCGAGACAGGGGCAGTTACGTCATTGATGATGATTGTACCTGGCTCAACCTTCTCACCCTCTTTCATCTGCGAGCGTGGTTTGAAGGTGACGGTCGGGGCTAGCACCTGCTCCATCAGCAGCGACAAAGTGATCGCCTTGAGCATATTGTTCACCGACACTTTCACGTCCTCATCCTCAGCGTCAGGCTGAGCGATCAGGTTAGTGAACTGAGCGTGAGTTTTATTTTCAGAATCTCGGGTGGCACGGCCGATGATCTGCACAATTTCTGTCATCGAGCTTCGATAGCCGATCGTCAAAACATGCTCGCACCACGGCCAATCGAAACCCTCCTTCGCCATGCCAAGGGCGATCACAGCATCTAGGTCATCCGCCTTCTTGATGTTGCGCAAATATTCGACCACCAAGGTGCGCATCGGACCGTCATCAACCAAATTGGCCACCCTCATCAGCGAACCGTCGGGACGCCTCACGGTGATAATCCCAGTGTTCAGATCTTGCGGAAGCACGTCTCCCATCACATCAAGTATGTGGTCGACCGCCTCATGCTTGCCCACTGCGGCCTCACCGCTGTTGACGTTCGGGATGTGAATGATGGTCTTTTTGCGACTATCCAAGACGTCCTTCAGCGCATCGATATAGCGCCCTTGATAGAAGTGATAGCCAATTCCCAGCGACTTCAGGTAACGATAGCCGTTAAGTTGTTCGTAATAGGTGTACGTCACCTTGTCGAACTGCACCTCATCTTCCGGCAGTAGGATCGGCACCGTGTCACCCCGGAAGTAAGAGCCGGTCATCGCAACGATGTGCGCGTTGGACTGTTTCATCAGGGAGTCAATCAGCGCCCCCAGACGGTTATCGCCATCAACGGAGACGTGGTGGAACTCATCGATAGCCACCAGAGTGTCATTGAAATCGGCTGAGGTCAGCTTCTCGAAGGCGAAGCGGAGGGTCGCATGGGTGCAAACCAAGATCTGCTCATCAGGCGCTTGCATAAAGCGACGGAACGATTCAACTTTCGAGCCTTCACCATCCGGCAAGCACAGGTTGTTCGCCGGCAGCACCGACCAATCCGCAAAGAAACCATGCTCGGTCAGCGCTGTGTCGCGAAACGAGGCGCCGATGGACATCTCCGGCACCGCGACGATGACCTTGCGCAGCCCCTGGTTCACCAGCTTGTCGAGCCCCAGAAACATCAGAGCGCGCGACTTTCCGCTCGCCGGCGGTGCCTTCAACAACAGGTACTGACTGTTACGCGAAGCAAAAGCCCGCGCCTGCATCTCGCGCATTCCCATCTCATTCAAGTTTGCGCTCTTGCCCGTTTGGGCGTACTCCACTTTCAGCAAATCAACCATGCTCTTGAGTCCTTTCCAGTTATTGGGCAGCAGCCTTGGATGCGCGGGGCTTACGGATTTTCTTGGTCGCAGCTTGAGCAGCCAGCAGCTGGCGTTCTTGCTCAAGTAGCACCTCATAACGGGTAAACAGGTGATGTAAACGTTCAGAGGCATCCCGGAACGGACGCGCACGGAAGAGGCGCTCCACTGCTGCGTCCAGCACCTTGTGTACAGCCTTGAGCGGCTCAGGCATAGTGTCTGGATCGTACATATCGGCCAGCGACTTGTCCGGGTAGTCCTCGCGGGTCATCAGCACGTCCTCAGCTAAAACCTCAATCTGCTTGCGCTGTGCCTCGCTGATGTCCGGCCATGGAAAAGTGTTGTAGATAAGTGTGCTTGAGTAGCGATATCGGCTTTCCAGCCTACCGCCAACGATGCGCATCCAATCAAGATGCATCGTTGAATTGAGCATCCCAAATTCGTACAGCCCACCGTTTGGGATAATAAATACTGCGTCCGAGGCAATCGCCTTGTGATCGAGCAGTCCCATGGGGATGTAATCGCGCCCCTCACTGGAATGTCGCGGAACAAGAATGTAGGTACCTGTCGTTGGCTGGCTAATCTGCATAAAAAGATGCGGAGTCTGAGCGCGCAATAAGGCCGCTGGATGCCCCGCCTCAATGCGCAGCTTGGCGATGGCCTGAGTCCTCTTTTTCACCTCAGGCATGACCTTGATGTCATTATCGGTTGCATCCACCAGCCAAAGACACCAACGCTCTTTTCCCTTGATTATCTCGTCAGCGCCGTAGTACCTGCGCATCCATTTTTCAGCCTCTGGTTCTCTAGCAATCAGTTCATCGCGCTCGGCACGATTGAGGATAAGGTTACCTCCATCGGTTGGCTTATTCCCGTAAATCATTGGAGCAATTGGCATCAAAGGCTTCTGCCGCTTTTGTACGGCCAGATTAGAGCCTTCTGTCAGGTAGGGGCTGATGTTGCTGACCTCGTGGCAGTGCCAGCCCTCGGCAATTTGATTGAAGATCACCTTCTTATCAGGGTTGGCCGACAATCCAATTACGGCTACATGGACACCAGCGTTCTGCTTGGCATTGTTACTCCACGGAAATGCCTGATAAGCGATATGGATGCTCAAACCAAGGTCGAAAATTGTTGGCCACAGGGTGCATGCCTGCTCACCCTGGCAGATAGAGTTAGTTGCTACCAACGCCAGTTCGGCTTTGCTGCTGCTGATGTATTGAGCCCCTTTCCAAAACCAACACGCGACGAGATCAAGGTAGCCTAGTGACTTGAACCCCTTAAACACAGCCTTCATATCGGATGACTGCTCGTCAGTGCGGCCGGTCGTTCCAAGGAATGGAGGATTACCGATTATGTAGACCTCATCCTCGGCCGCCTTCGGGCAAACCGAGTTCCAGTCTACGCACAAGCTGTTGTCATGAACGATATGGCCACTCGTCTTCAGCGGCAGCATCGGCTCAGCATGGCCAAAGGCAGCTTGAAATTCCTGATGCATCTGGTGCTCGGCCAACCACAGCGAGAGCAGGGCAATTTCGTGAGCGAAGTCGTCGATCTCGATGCCGTAGAACTGCGACAGCTTGATGCCCGTCATGAAGATGACGTTTTGCTTGCTTACGGTGTTCAGGGAGCGGAACACTTCCATCTCGAAGCGACGTAGTTCTTTGTAGGCGATGATCAGGAAGTTACCTGAACCACAGGCCGGGTCGAATACCTTGATCTGACCTATACGCTCCAGCAACGTTTGAAGCTTCTTTTCACTGTTGCGCGAACGCTCCAACTCGGAATACAGCTTGTCCAAGAACAGCGGTTTGATGACCTTCATGATGTTACTCACAGAGGTGTAGTGCTGGCCCATGGCGCTGCGCTGCTCTTCGTCGATCACTGCCTGGAACATGGAACCGAAGATGTCCGGATTGATCTGCGACCAGTCCAGTGTTCCGCACTCCAACAGCAGACGCCGAGATTTGGCCCCGAATGAGGGGATTGTCATCAGTTGCTCGAACAAACCGCCATTTACATACGGGAAAGCTTTCAGGTGCGCAGGCATCGACTGACGCAGGGTACCTGCGTCAGGAGAATTCAGGACCGCGAACAGCTTGCCAAGGAACTCCGCCACGTCTTCGCCATCTTCACGAGTGGTGGACTTGATCGCATCGGTGAACTGATGCTTGACAAAAATCTCGGTATCTTCAGCAAAGAAGCAGAACAACAGGCGAGTCAGGAAGACATTGAGGCTATGCACGTCCTCAGCGGTAGTGATCTGGTTACGCTCACGGATCAAGTCGAACAGACGCCCCATCTTCTCCGCAGCTTTTACGTCCGCGACGCTTTCGTTGTGGATGTAACTCTTCTCCAGGCCCGCCAACGGCAAGAAAAAGCTGTAATGCTGATGCAGTTCGGTGAACGGCGTTTCCATCCGCTCATCTGCCTTCAGGTCATAGGCGACAAACTCCTTGAAGTCGGTGGCAATCACAAAGCGGACCTTCTGCGCCTTGATAGCATCACGACCCCTGAGGCGCTCCGCTACTTCGTGGAGGCTCTCACCGGCTTGAACAGGGTGAAAATAGAGCTGGCCTTTCAGCGCAACATCACCGGCGATCTTGGCCACGTTACGAGCGCCGCCGTTCCTGAGCTGGGTGATCGTACTTTTGGCGAAGCCGTAAGCATCCAGAAAGCCATAAATGAACTCAGCTCTCACGTCTGCTTGCTGGGTCAGCGATTGCAGCGTGTCGTAGAGCTGAGTCTGGTTGATCGACATGACTACTTCCTTTTATCAACGGTTAGCCAAGAGCTTTGGCGTTCATATTTCTTCATAAGGACACGACAGGTCATGTCGCATTACCCAGAGGGCTACAGTCCCTTCATACCGGTACAGGATCATTCTCGATACACCATACCGCTTGGCGACGTCACTGGTCTGAGTTTTCAGATTGCGCAGCAAGGCCTTGATTTTGAGTACCAACTGCTCATTCGTTACTGGAGCTCGCATTGTCAGAATTGCTCGCTGAAAGAACGCTATACGCTTAGCCCACAGCTACGAGTTAGCCACTGGGATCATGAGTCGGCAGAATACCAACTGGAGCATTAAGATTCTTACAGCTCTTTACGGAGGTCACACCTCGCTTGCAACAACGTCTTGTTATCCAATATCGGCAGCAGTTCTTCTAAAGTCTGCTCGGCCGTGATCCCTTGCGGTACAAACCATCGAGACATGATGGACTGTGAATCGCCCCGGGTTTCCTAGACACTCTCCAGGCTCGCTGCGTAACGCTTTTCAAACTCTACCGGTGACAGCTGA
>NZ_WIVQ01000009.1:0-90548 GCF_009600545.1 Pseudomonas sp. FSL R10-1339
ATTTCGCGGTCAATAGCGCCAAATTCAGCGGGATTTTCAACTTACTGCGCGGTTGCGGCAAGTTGATCGGAGCTTCCTTAGAGCTGATAAAAAACAGGCAGAACTGACGGATGATATTGGGCGCGACGATAATCACCACTGCAGCATTGACCACCTGTATCAGCAGTGATGCGGCAGCAGAGAGCTCAACGGTGAGGCCCATCAGCGAGTTCACCCATGTGTAGAGGTGGTAACCCAGGAATATATACCAGCAGCCCCAGTACAGAAGCCCCATGGGCGCATTCAACCGAAGCACCTTGACGGTCAACCTGATTTTTTCTTGCCAGGTCGGTGCGATCAGGGCATTGACAATGCCAAAGACAAAACCGTCGATGAGTTTTAAAAAGCGCTTGGCCCCCCACTTGCTGCCGCTGGTGGTAATCCAGGCTTCAACATCGGTGTCGGTGCCGGATTCTTTGTGATGATGAAAGTGCAGTTCACGCCGTAACCAGGGGCTGGGCATACCGGGGCGGGCTATCCAGCACAGCAGCATCATCAGGTTGTGCGCCACGGGGTGTTTTCTGAAATACAGGCGATGAATCAAGTCGTGTTCAAGTTCATGAATAAATGACGTCAACAACGCATTGATTACAATACAAAGCCAGCCGGGAATAAGCCCTTTTATATACAGTGTGCCCGTTATTATCATGCCAGTTACAGAAACAGCCATCACGCTGGCGCCTATGGCATTCTGGAAACCCAGTACGCGATAGCGTTTACGTAGCTCATTACTGTGCTGTGTGATTTTTTGAGTAACGTCGTTAATTAAATCCTGCTCGGTTTTTGGCAAAGTCGTACTGGGTGCTCGAGAGTCAGTGTTCATCACTTCATCCTTTGAAGACGATGGGTTGGGATCGCTTCACTAGAAAAGCACATTTATTTTATTGGGCAAGTTTTAATGTTTTTATGGCGGTTTGGTCGGACGAGCGGATATATATCGTTATATTGTCGGACAATAACTTTGTGGCGCGGGGTTAACTTTTGCGTCGGGTTAAATATCGGCCTGAAAACTAACGTTTGATATTATGTAACTGGCCTGAACCGAATTGTTGCGAATGCTCGGTCGTGTGGCGCCGGGATTGAAGGATTACTACCCGGTAGTGCCATTGAACGCTCCCATTCGAGCTCAAATGGATTTAGACGATGATAAGGCTGCTCCCCCTTTGGCGTGCTGTTGCTGAATGCGGGCTGCGCGCAGGCCCGGCAGTACACGCCACCTGCCGGTGCCCCCGGGCGCAGCGCTACCCGGTCACGGCCCAAGACTTGATTCAGGAAGGCGGACTGTTCAGGTCCAGTTCTCTGGAAATTGCTTGTTCCGCTTTCACGAATGCTGGGGTTTTGCCGGCATCGGCATAAATCTCTTCACCTTCTTCAATCCTGATGACCTCAGAGCCCTTCACATAGGGCATGGCCTGCTCTGCTTGCTCAAGCGCGCAATGAATCAGGCTTTGGGTAATGGTGGCTTCATCCAGCCCGTAGGCTTGGGCGAAAGCCTTGATTTTGACCAAATCACGCTTGTGTAGTGAAAGGTTGTATTCAACCCGCTCACTGGACTCCTGAGATCTGGACTCCCAGTTGTCGAGCATGGCCCTGAAGGCGTCCATATGGCTTCTCCTGTTTGGCGCAAAGTGTTGCTGGACAGTATGGCTCAGGGTTCGCTGAAGTGCCTTCAGTTGCCATCCGTCAGAAAAAACAGCTTTGATTTAAACCTTTGCCATCACGTGCCTTCAGATTCTGTGCAGGGAATAAACCTGCCTTTTTCTGGAGGACGTTATGAAACACCTGATTGGCCCCAAACGCTTTGTGGCAGGTTGTGCCCTGGTCTGCTCCCTGATCGTGGCGGCCACAGCAGTCGCAGCCAGTCCGGCAGACTTTGTTGATGAGGCTCATGCAGCAGGGATTGCGGAGATCGAGACCAGCCGTATGGCGATCAGTAAAACCTCTTCGACGGACATAGAAAGCTATGCCGTGGAAGCCATCAAGGACCATACCAATGCCAATCGGGATTTGAAGGATCTTGCCAGCCGACTGGGCCTGCAGGTGTCCAGCGATGAGCAGATACTCGACAAGGCGAAAAAGCTGATGCTGCAAGTGCAGGAGGGCGATTCGTTCGACGCGGCCTATGCGGCCAACCAGGTCAAGGCCCATGAACAGGCCATCGAGTTGTACAAGGAGCAGGCGCAAAATCCCGAGTCACCGGAGTTGCAGGCGTTTGCCGAAAAGTATCTGCCCAAGCTGGAAATGCATCTGCTGATGGCGCAAAAACTGGTGGATGCCCACCAAAAGTCCTGATCCTTTAAGTGCAAAAACGCCCGGTGAGTGATCGACCGGGCGTTTTATGCAACGTGGCGTGGCTCAGACCGCGATTTCGTTGAACCCGCAGTACTCTTCCCAGCTCATGTCCAAGGCTTCGGCGACTTCCTGATGCACTTCAAGGCGCATGCTCTTGAGTTCTTCGGGGGAGCGGGCGATCAGTTCCAGGGCCAGTTCCCAGGCTTCCAGGCCGCGGCTTTCGGCTTCGTCTTCAAAGGCCCACAAAATCTGTTGCTGGCGATCCTCGGCGCTCAGCTCTTTCATTTCGTCGATCAGTTCAGGGTGCGCCTTGATAAAAGTATCCAGGGCCAGTTCGTTACGGGATTCTTTAGGGATCATATGGCGTCTCGGATGGTCAGGGCATTTTTCGCATGCTAGCGAGTTCGCATTACGATGAAAAGTGCCATATAGCTGCTTAGCCCACCGGTTGCAGCTTGCTTTCGCGCTGCAGGCTGTAGCCCCATACCGCCAATGCCAGTGTCGCGACCACGGCGCCGACCACGACAATACCGTCCCAGCCATAGGCCGGGTAGGTCTGCGCACCTACCAGTGAACCCAGTGCGCCGCCAATGAAATAACAGGTGATGTAGCCAGCATTCAGGCGGTTGCGGGCTGCCGGGCGGACTTTGAACACCGCGTTCTGGTTGCTCACATGGACCAGTTGCACGGCAAAATCCAGGGCCAGCACACCGATCAGCAAAGCCACCAATGAATGCCCGGCAAATGCCATGGGCAGCCAGCAGGCCAGTAGCACCAGCAGGCCAGCGGTGGTGGCCTGTTGCCCCTTGCCGCGATCAGCCATGCGTCCGGCCCAGTTGGCCGCTACCGCACCGACGGCGCCGGCCAGGCCGAACAGACCGATCACCGCGTCCGAGTAGCTGTAGGGTGGTACCGCCAGCAAAAAGGCCAGGGGGGTCCAGAACAGGGCGAACAGCGAGAAGGTCAGCAGGCCCAGCAGGGCGCGCAGGCGCAGTACGGGTTCTTCGATAAACAGAGTGAACACCGACTTCAGCAGTTTTGGGTAGCTCAGCCCGGCGCTTTGATGGTGGTTGGGCAGGGCGCAATACAGCGAGATGGCACTGATCAGCATCAAGGCGGCAGCTACCAGGTAAATGGTGCGCCAGTCACCTGCCGATGACAGCGCGCCCGCTACGGTGCGGGCCAGCAAAATGCCCAGCAACAGGCCACTCATCAGTGTCCCAACGACCCGACCACGGCTTTGCGGGTCGGTCAGGCTGACCGCCATGGGCACCAGCACCTGGGCCGATACCGAAAACAGTCCGGTCAGTGCCGTGCCGATCAACAGCCACGTCAACGAAGGGGCAAATGCGCTTAGCAGAAGGCCCAGGGCGCTGAGCACGGTCATGGTGACGATCAGTCGGCGTTGTTCGAACAGATCACCCAGCGGCACCAGCAGTAACAGGCCAGCGCCATAGCTGAGCTGGGCAGTGATAACCACGGTACCGGCGCTGCCCATGCTCAAGCCCAGTTGCTGGGCGATGGTATGCAGCAGGGGTTGGGCGTAATAGTTGCTGGCAACAGCCAGGCCGGTGGCGGTGGCCATCAGCAGAATCAGGGCGGTGCTAAGAGGTTTTGTTGCAGCAGTAGACGTGGACATTGACTGTCTCGTTGGCATGGGGAATGCGACGAAGTATCAGAATGTCAGCGGAGAATGTCACTGAATATGTCGGCGGTTTTAAATTTTAAACCGCACAGCCCCTGGCAATAAACACCAGGGGCTGTGCAGGCAACAGTGGCAGCCGATGTTAGTTGCGACGCCCCAGCAGCAGGCCAACGACCAGACCGAAACCGGCCGAGATGGCCACGGTCTGCCATGGATGGCCACCGATGTAGCTTTCCGTGGCGTCGACCACAGGCTTGGTGCGCTCGCGCACGTTGGTCACTGAATCCAGTGCCTGCTTGAGCTTGAGGCTCACCTGGGCACGCAGGGTTTCGCCTTCTTCACCGACCAGGGACACGCTGTCCTTGAGCAGTTTTTCAGATTCGGCAATCAGGTCTTGCAGTTCGCTGAACGCTTGATCCTTGATTTGATCTTCAGCTTGTACGGCATTTTTTCGAGCCATTGCGGTACTCCTTGCAGGTTAAAGGGGTGATATGTAATGGAGTCAACCCAATGCTAAAAAGTTGCATCTGATTTGCGCCTGAGCTGACAGCGTAGTCAAAAACCAGACTGAGACACTTCTTTGTAGGGTGTAAGATGTCACCTAATTAACACCGCAGGAAATTCACATGAGCTTCAACCTCGCCAACAAGCCTCTCGCAGAGCGTGCAGCGCTTGAAGATGAAAAATCCCGTTTGTATGACCTTTGGCAGAGCAACCTGGGCAAGGCCAAAGGGGATGCGGCGCGTTTGTTTGGTGAACGTGCCAAGCGCAAGGGCAAGTGGGCTGAATGGGTGCGCTCGGAACTGGACGCCATGTCACCGCCGGAATACGCCAACATGGTGCGCAGTGAGTTGAACCGCATGGTGGCTGCTGCCAAGTAAGGCATGCATCAAACTTTGGTAGGAGCGGGCTTGCTCGCGATTCAGCTGCCGCGGTTTATCTGCGTGACCGGGGCGATACTATCGCGAGCAAGCCCGCTCCCACAGTTGTCTAGAGCGTTTCGCAAACGCTAAACACCTGTACCGCACCGCCTACATTGATCTGCACTTCATCATCAAGCTGTTTGCCCTGCAAGGCGGCCCCCAGGGGTGAGCGCGGGGTGATGACGGTGACCGTCTGCCCGCTGTGGTCGAGCTTGAGCCCGGCGGCATCGGGGGCGAGGAACAGCCACTGTTCGCTGCCATTTTCCGCTTCCAGCTTGACCAGAGCTCCGATCTGAATGCCCTGCGCCGGGTTGTACGGCGCAAGGGTCATGGCCCGGCAGTTTTTCAACGCCTGGCGAATTTCCTCAACCCGGCGTGCCTGTCCTGTGGCCAGATATGACGCTTCCAGGCCGAGGGTGTCGTATTTGTTCTCGGCGATGTTTTCCGCATGGGTGGCCGCTTCATAGGCGGTTTGCGCCGCGCGCTGGAGGACATCGAGGTCGATTTCGAGTTTCTCCAGCATCAGCAGGTGCACAGCAGTCTTGTTCATGGTCGCAGCTTGATAGTGACGAACGCCGATTGTCGCACGAGTGCCGCGCAGATTAATCCGTCTCAAGACTTCTGTACGCAGCCAATTATGCGGACAATCCCCCCCTTTTGAATGTTGGAGCCCGGTATGAAAGCCTCCTGGGATATTTTTTGCAGCGTGGTCGATAATTACGGCGACATCGGGGTGACCTGGCGTCTGGCCCGGCAGTTGGTGGCCGAGCATCAGCAGGGCGTACGGTTGTGGGTCGATGACTTGCGAGCGTTTGTGCCGTTGTGCCCCGAGGCGGATGTCGGCGCTGCGCAGCAATGGCAGCAGGGGGTTGAGGTTTGCCAGTGGCCGGCGCAGTGGCCGGCGACGGAGGTTGCCGACGTGGTGGTCGAGGCCTTTGCCTGCAAACTGCCTGAAGGCTATCTGCAGGCGATGAAGGCTCGCGAAAAACCGGCGTTGTGGATCAATCTCGAATACTTGAGTGCCGAAGACTGGGTCAGCGGCTGCCACGGCCTGCCATCGATGCGGCCTGACGGTTTGAAACGGATGTTTTTCTTTCCGGGGTTTGATGCCGGTACTGGCGGGCTGTTGCGTGAGGCAGACTTGTTGCAGCGCCGCCACGCCTTTGAGCAGGACCCGCAGGCCAAGCAGGTATTTTTGCAGGGGCTGGGGGTTTGCCCGGCGCACAATGCGCGGCTGATTTCATTATTTGCCTATGAAAATACCGGCCTGGCCAGCTGGCTGGATGCAATGGCGGCGGGGGCCGGGCCGACCCACCTGCTGGTGCCACAAGGACGGATCATGGGTGATCTGCTGCAGTGGCTGGGTATTGAGCAGTTACCCCTGGGTGCGGTCGAACAGCGCGGGGCGTTGACCGTTCAGGCGTTGCCGTTCGTCAGGCAAGAGGATTACGACCACCTGTTATGGAGCTGTGATTTCAACGCAGTGCGCGGTGAAGACTCGTTTGTGCGGGCGCAATGGGCAGGGCGCCCCCTGCTGTGGCATATCTATGAGCAGGAAGAAGACGCGCACTGGGTCAAGCTCAACGCATTCCTCGACCTCTACGTCAAAGGCCTTTCGCCACAGGCCGCCCGGGCGGTTACCGGGCTTTGGCATGCCTGGAATGCTGGCGCCGAGATGGGCGAAAGCTGGAATGGGGTGCTCCAATGCTGGCCTGAAATCGCTGCACACGCTGAACAGTGGTGTCTGGAACAGTCATTACAGGCTGATCTTGCGCAAGCGCTAGTACTGTTTTATAGAAATTGGATATGATACGCGACCTAGATTTTTGTAAATCTCAATCCAAATTCGGATATTCGTAATGAAAACTGGTAAAGAGCTTAAACCCGGTACAGTCATCAAGCTCGAAAACGACCCTTGGTTGGTTCAGAAAGCTGAATTCACCAAGTCCGGTCGTAACAGCGCGATCATGAAGACCAAGCTGAAAAACCTGCTGACTGGCTACAAGACCGAAATCGTATACAGCGCTGACGACAAGCTGGAAGACGTGATCCTGGATCGCAAAGAAGCGACCCTGTCCTTCATCAGCGGCGACACCTACACGTTCATGGACACCACTGACTACACCATGTACGAGCTGAACGCTGAAGACATCGAAGCCGTTCTGCCATTCGTTGAAGAAGGCATGACCGACGTTTGCGAAGCGATCTTCTTCGAAGACCGTCTGGTATCCGTAGAGCTGCCGACCACTATCGTGCGTCAGGTTGACTACACCGAAGGTTCCGCTCGCGGCGACACTTCGGGCAAGGTGATGAAGCCTGCCAAACTGAAAAACGGTACCGAGCTGAGCGTTGCTGATTTCGTTGAAATCGGTGACTGGATCGAAATCGATACCCGTGACGGTGGTTCCTACAAGGGCCGCGCCAAGGTTTAAACCTTGCGTTAACCGCACGATGAAAAAGCCCGGCCTTGATGCCGGGCTTTTTTTTGCTCGATGAAAAAGCCCCGGTTCTGCGCTTTGCCCGGCGCCGGGGACTGGTTAGCATGGGTGCTCACAACGAGGGGTGGTAATGCTGATCGATTTTGTAATGTATGCAGCCTTGGGTATCGCCATGGGGGCGCTGGGCGGGTTGTTCGGAATTGGAGGCGGTCTGATCGCGATCCCGGTATTGGGGTTGTGGTTCGGTCTGGACCAGCAATTGGCGCAAGGCACGGCCCTGGCCATGTCGGTGCCCAATGTGTTCTTGGCGTTGTACCGCTATCAGCAACGCAACAGGATCAATTTGCGTCAGGCATTGCCGCTGGTGCTGATGAGTTTTTGCTTCGCCTGGTTGGGCGCGATGCTCGCCGTTGGCGTGGATGCGCGGATCATTCGCTGGGGCTTTATCGTCTTTTTGCTGGCGATCACCCTCTATAACCTGATCAAAATGTACACCTCGCCAGCCCCGCCTGTGGCCGGTTCACGCTATGGCTGGCCGTGGTTCGGGGTGCTGGGTGCCGTGGCAGGCACGACCGGCGGGCTGTTTGGTGTCGGTGGCGCCGTGGTGGCGGCGCCCGTGCTGACCAGTGTGTTCGGCACCACTCAAGTTGTGGCCCAGGGCCTGTCACTGGCCCTTGCTGCGCCAAGTACGGCGGTGACTTTGCTGACGTATGCAGTGCATGACGAGGTCAACTGGGCCATGGGCGTGCCGATGGCCATTGGTGGGCTGTTAAGCATCAGTTGGGGTGTCAGGCTGGCTCACGCTTTGCCGGAGCGCCTGTTGCGCGGCCTGTATTGTGCTTTCTTGCTGCTGTGCGCGGGGTTGCTGGCGCTCAAAGCTTGAAGCCTTCGACGATGTATTCGGCAAAGCACTCAATGATCGGTGACGACGCGCTGTTGGCTTTGCGTAACAGCACAATACTGGCTGAGGGAAGCTCCGGCAGGTTCTCGGCCGCGCCGATGATGTGCAGGTCGGGCGTCAGCAGGCTTTGTAGCTGAGCGGTGACGGCGAGCCCGGTGCTGACCACGGCGTTGATCGCCGCGAGGCTGGCACTGGTGTAGGCAACCCGGTATTCACGTTGTTGAATATCCAGGGCATTACAGGCCCAGGTCCGGCAAAAACAGTCGGTATTGAACATTGCCAGGGGCAGGGGTGTTTGTTCATGGGGCGAAAAGCCTTGGGCCACCATCCAGACAAAGCGTTCCTGGCGCAGGATCTGGCCCATTTCGGTACCGGGTTTGCGGGTCACGATCGTCAGGTCCAGATCATTACGCTGCAACAGCTGGGATGACGGCTCGCAATGTACCTCGACGTTGATCAGCGGGTAGTCCTGGGCAAAGCGCGACAATACGCCGGGCAAAAAACGCATCACGTAATCATCCGGCGAACCTATCTTCACCGTGCCCACCATCTGTGGTTGGCGCAGGGTGTTGAACACTTCGCTGTGCAGCTTGAGGATGCGCCGGGCATAGCCGAGCAGCACCACGCCTTCCTGGGTCAGGCTGACACTGCGCCCTTCGCGCTGGAACAGCGCACATTGCAGCACGTCTTCTTCCAGGCGCTTCATCTGCATGCTGACCGCCGACTGGGTGCGATTGACCGCTTCGGCGGCGCGGGTGAAGCCGCCGTGATCGGCGATGGCGGCAAAGGTGCGCAGCAGGTCGGTGTCGATGCTGGGAAATTCAGCCATTGATCAATCTCGCAGATGTATCGCATAAGAAACATTCGTTGGATTGATCTTATGCCCGCGCAGACACTTGAGCCATACCACAGGAGGGCTCAAGTGATGAAAGGTCAAATAGACGTAGTGTGGATTGCCCGGATTTCGCGCTGGTATCAATTGTCGCGGGAGCGGGCGTGCTTGCGGCAGATCAGTGATGCGGCGCTCAAGGACCTTGGGTTGAGCAGGGCGGATATCGAGGCCGAAAGCCATCGGGCTTTTTGGGATGATCCGTTTAACAGGTGAGGGCGCGGTGTTTGCTGCCCCTCACCCCAGCCCTCTCCCTAAGGGAGAGGGCGCTGATTGTCGGTGTTCTTGAAACCGCGTGCGGTCAGTCCCCTCTCCCTCCGGGAGAGGGTTAGGGTGCTCTTCAGCGTTTGACCTGCTTCAGCGTCTCGGCAATCAAAAACGCCAGTTCCAGTGACTGATCGGCATTCATCCGCGGGTCGCAGTGGGTGTGGTAGCGATCCGACAGGCTGTCTTCGGTAATCGGATTGGCACCGCCGATGCATTCGGTCACGTTCTGGCCGGTCATTTCGATATGAATGCCACCTGCGTAACTGCCTTCGGCATCGTGAACCTGGAAGAACTGTTTCACTTCACCCAGTATTTGCGCGAAATCACGGGTCTTGTAGCCGCTGCTGGCCTTGATGGTGTTGGCGTGCATCGGGTCGCAACTCCACAGCACCTGCTTGCCTTCGCCTTCTACCGCGCGGATCAGCTGCGGCAGGTGATCGCCCACTTTGTCGGCACCCATGCGCACGATCAGGTTGAGGCGGCCCGGATCGTTATCCGGGTTGAGGATATCGATCAGGCGGATCAGGTCTTCGTTGTTCATGCTCGGGCCGACCTTGACCCCGATCGGGTTGTTGACCCCGCGCAGGAACTCGACATGGGCGCCGTCCAGCTGGCGTGTGCGGTCGCCGATCCAGAGCATGTGTGCCGAGCAATCGTAGTAATCGTTGGTCAGGCTGTCGCGGCGTACGAAGGCTTCTTCGTAATTCAGCAGCAACGCTTCGTGGGCAGTAAAGAAGCTGGTTTCGCGCAGTTGCGGCGAGCTGTCCATGCCGCAGGCACGCATAAAGGCGAGGGTTTCATCGATACGGTCGGCCAGCTGGCTGTATTTCTCTGCCAGGGCCGAGTTGGCGATGAAGTCCAGGTTCCACTTGTGCACCTGGTGCAGGTCGGCAAAGCCGCCCTGGGCAAAGGCGCGCAGCAGGTTCAGGGTGGCGGTGGACTGGTGATAGGACTGCAGCAGGCGTTCTGGGTCTGGCACGCGGCTTTTTTCATCAAAGCCAATGCCGTTGACGATATCGCCTCGATAGGCAGGCAAGGTCACGCCGTTGATGGTTTCGTCATTGGCCGAGCGCGGCTTGGCGAATTGCCCGGCCATGCGCCCGACCTTGACCACCGGGCACCCTGCCGCGAAGGTCATGACAATGGCCATTTGCAGCAGGACCTTGAACGTGTCACGAATCTTGGCTGCCGAAAACTCCGCAAAACTCTCGGCACAATCACCGCCCTGAAGCAGAAACGCCCTGCCTTGAGTGACCTCGGCAAACTGTCGGCGCAGTTCCCGGGCTTCGCCAGCAAATACCAGTGGCGGGTAACTGGCCAGGCTTTGCTCGACGCGCAGCAGGTGCGCCGCGTCAGGGTAGTGGGGTTGTTGCTGGATCGGCAGGGCGCGCCAGCTGTCAGGGGTCCAGATTGGGCTCATCGCAGACTCTAGTATTTGTTGGAGATGGCCCATGTTAGCAGCAATTAGTGCGTGACCTGTTGCGCCGCAATGGCCGACAATCGCGCCTTTGCGCTCGATATCGAGTGGCTGTTTTTTCAGCGCCGCGGGTAGTACCGGGGCGCGGCAAGGAGAGGAAATGTCTGAGGAGCGCGTAGAGCGTCTGCTCGCCGAAGTTCATGATGACTTCGGCATGATTCGAGTGCTGGAAGTGGCTGACTACCGTTTCCTCGAATTCGGCGATGCGATCGAGCAAAGCTGCGTGTTCACTGCTGACCCCAGCTGGCTGGAATACGACTACACCCGCGCCATGCTGATTGGTGCGTTGTGCCATGACGCTCCGGAAAGCGCACTGTTTCTGGGGTTGGGTGCCGGAACCCTGACCCAGGCCTGTCTCAAGTTTTTGCCCCTGGAAGATGTCGAAGCCATCGAGCTGCGCCCGGATGTGCCGCGTCTGGCCATCGAATACCTGGGCCTGGATGATGATCCGCGTTTGTATATTCGTATCGGTGATGCCCTGGAGCTGCTGGACAGCGCCGAGCCCGCGGACCTGATTTTTGTCGATCTGTACAACGATCTTGGACCGGCAGCGGGTCACCTGGCCTGGACATTCCTTGAAAACTGCCAAAAGAAGCTGGCCCCCAATGGCTGGCTGATCATCAACCAGTGGGCCACCGACGATGGCAAGCCGCTGGGGGCTGCGTTGCTGCGCGGCCTGTATCACCGCCATTATTGGGAGCTGCCGGTCAAGGAGGGTAATGTCATCCTGATGGTACCTGCTGATCTGGAACAGGCACTCGATATCGACGCGCTGACAGTCCGGGCACAAGTCCTGGCTCCGCGTCTGGGTTATTCGCTGGAGTCCCTGATCAAGGCAATTCGCCCGGCGACTTGATGCCAAGCGGTGAAACGTTTTAGCGTTTCACCCAGAGTGGCCCGGCACGAAAAGCTTTTTCAAGGACGAAAAAAAACGTTAAAGCCCGGTCCACAGAGGGATACAGACGATTTTGTGGCAAAAAACCCCTTCTTTTTTTTGATAAATCCGGTATAGTGCGCGCCGGCCTTTAGCCGGGCCACGTTTAGGTGTCGCATTTCCCGAAGCACGCTTCGGCTGCTCGTCCGTTTCGCGGACAACCCTGAACGCTCCATTCATTTAAACGTTTTCGCAAATCCCCGCCGACAAAGCAGCCAGGGCGACTCTTGAGTCTTACACGGCATGCGCAGCTTTGGAGCATGGGTCTTTGCGGATGCACTTAGAGGCAGACCCATGACCCAGGAAACCGGCGGCTTCGCCGCTTTTAATCTTAATCCGAACATTCTTTCTGCTGTCATCGCGACTGGCTACGAAGAACCTTCGGCTATTCAGCAGCAATCGATCCCGATCATCATGGCCGGTCACGACATGATTGGTCAGGCGCAAACCGGTACGGGTAAAACCGCCGCGTTCGCCCTGCCGATCCTGCACCGCATCGATCCTGCTAAGCGCGAGCCGCAAGCCCTGATCCTGGCGCCAACCCGTGAGTTGGCGCTGCAAGTAGCAACCGCTTTCGAAACCTACGCCAAGCAAATGCCGGGCGTTACCGTTGTGGCCGTTTACGGCGGCGCCCCTATGGGTCCACAACTGAAAGCAATCCGTAATGGCGCACAGATCGTTGTCGCCACTCCGGGCCGTCTGTGCGACCACCTGCGTCGTGACGAAAAAGTGCTGTCGACCGTGAACCACCTGGTTCTGGACGAAGCTGACGAAATGTTGAAACTGGGTTTCATGGACGATCTTGAAGTTATCTTCAAGGCACTTCCGCCAACCCGTCAGACCGTATTGTTCTCGGCAACCTTGCCGCAGTCGATCCGTGCCATTGCCGAACGCCATCTGCGCGATCCGCAACACGTGAAGATCCAGACCAAGACTCAGACCGTTACCGCGATCGAACAGGCTCACCTGTTGGTTCACGCTGACCAGAAGACCTCGGCTGTATTGAGCCTGCTGGAAGTTGAAGATTTCGACGCCCTGATCATGTTCGTTCGCACCAAGCAAGCGACCCTGGATCTGGCCAGCGCCCTTGAAGCCAAAGGCTACAAAGCTGCTGCGCTGAACGGTGACATTGCCCAGAACCAGCGTGAGCGCGTTATCGACTCGCTCAAGGATGGCCGTCTGGACATCGTTGTGGCAACCGACGTAGCGGCACGTGGTCTTGATGTTCCACGTATCACTCACGTGTTCAACGTTGACATGCCTTACGATCCAGAGTCCTACGTTCACCGTATCGGCCGTACTGGCCGTGCCGGTCGCGAAGGTCGCGCACTGCTGCTGGTGACTCCGCGTGAGCGCCGCATGCTGCAAGTGATCGAGCGTGTAACCGGTCAGAAAGTTGCGGAAGTCCGTCTGCCGGATGCCCAGGCTGTTCTTGATGCCCGCATCAAGAAGTTGACCAACAGCCTGACGCCGCTGGTCGCTGACGCTGAATCGACTCACGGTGATCTGCTGGATCGCCTGATTGCCGATATCGGCTGCAGCCCGCGTGCCCTGGCCGCTGCTCTGCTGCGCAAGGCAACCAACGGTCAGGCCCTGACCCTGGCAGCCATCGAGCGTGAACGTCCACTGGTGCCTAACAGTGCACCGCGTGAGCGTTCCGAGCGTTCGGGTGACCGTCCTGATCGTGGTGATCGCGAGCGTCGTGCTCCGGTTCCATTGGCTGAAGGCCGTGCACGTTGCCGTACCGCGCTGGGTGCGCGTGACGGTATCGCTGCCAAGAACCTGCTGGGCGCTATCCTCAACGAGGGTGGCCTGGCTCGTGAAGCTATCGGTCGCATCCAGGTGCGTGACAGCTTCAGCCTGGTAGAACTGCCGGAAGCCGGTCTGGAAGGTTTGCTGGCCAAACTGAAAGACACCCGCGTTGCTGGCAAGCAGTTGAAACTGCGTCGCTACCGCGAAGATTAATCACTCTTGCAGTGATTGATCGCTAAAAAAATCCCCGCCTGGTGCGGGGATTTTTTTTGTCCGGGATTTGTATTTGCTGGCCTTTGTGGGAGCGGGGCGCTAGCCAAACCGGTAGATATCCATCCCCAACGCACCCAGTGTCCAGCCCTGGTGGGCAATGCTGAACTGGCCGCCCGCGGCACGGGCAAAATACAACGGCAGCAGGTGCTCGTCGCTGGGGTGGTTTTTAGCGGCGAAAGGCGCCTGTGTGCGGTAGGCATGCAGCGCCGTTTCGTCATCAGCCGCCAGTTTGTCGATCATCCAGTCACGAAACGCCTTGGCCCAGGATTCAATGCTCTCAGGGCCTGCGTGCCAGTCCAGTTCGCGCAGGTTGTGGGTGATGCTGCCCGAGCCGATGACCAGAATCCCCTCGCTGCGCAAGACCGCCAGTGCATGGCCTACCCTGGTCTGGCCCGCCGGGCCCAACTGGCTGGGCAACGAGACCTGCACCACCGGGATATCCGCATCCGGGTACATCAAGGACAGTGGCACCCAGGCGCCATGGTCAAAAGGGCGTCTGGCGTCCAGTCGCGCCGGCAAGCCGTTGTCTGCCAGTAATTCCACAATGTTCGCGGCCAACTTCGGGTCGCCGGGCGCAGGGTATTGCACGGCAAACAGTGCTGGCGGGAAGCCGCCAAAGTCATGCCAGGTTTCCGGTGACGGGTGGCTGGCGACCCGCAGGTCGGGGCTTTCCCAGTGCGCAGACACCAGCACTATGGCCTTGGGGCGCGGCAGTTCGGCCGCCAGGCGTTTGAGCGCCGGGCCACTGGCGCCCGGTTCCAGTGCTAGCATGGGGGAGCCGTGGGAGATAAACAGGCTGGGGAGCATGAAAGATGTCCTCGAAGTTGAGATGCGTCATCTTCATCCTGATCATTGATCTAAATCCAATATAAGTTTTAGTGCTTATCTATCGAATTTAAAGGTGAATCATGCAGCCCGAATTTTGGCACGACCGCTGGGATCGCAATCAGATTGGCTTTCACCTGTCGCAGGTCAACCCTTACCTTCAGCGCCTTTGGCCGGCACTGGGGGTGGAGGAGGGCGGTCGTGTGCTGGTGCCGCTATGCGGCAAAAGCCTGGATATGAGCTGGCTGGCGGCCAACGGTCATGAAGTGCTGGGCGTGGAGCTGACGCAGACGGCCGTGGAGCAGTTTTTCAGTGAACAACAGGTCGAGCCACAGGTTCGTCAGCAGGGCGCCTTCAAGGTGTACGAGGCGGGTCCTGTGAAGATCCTCTGCGGTGATGTGTTTGCCCTGACTGAGGCTGACGTGGCCTCCTGTGTGGGGTTGTATGACCGCGCTGCAACCATCGCATTCCCTCCCGAGATGCGTGCGGCCTATGCTCGGCACCTGAGCCGGATTCTGCCGCCAAGCTGTCGGGGGCTGTTGATTACCCTGGATTACGATCAGTCGCAAATGAACGGCCCGCCGTTCTCGGTGCCGGACGCCGAGGTACAAAGCCTGCTGTCGCATGCCTGGGCGCTGGAAGTGCTCGAGCAGCCGGATGTACTCGATCAGGAGTGGAAGTTCCTCAAGAGTGGCGTGACGCGACTGGTGGAGCGGGTGTATCGCCTGAGCAAAATCGCCTGAAGCAAAACCCGGGCACAAAAAAGGGCGACCTGGGTCGCCCTTTTTATGTTTGCCGTGGGGTTAGCCGCGGCGACGCAGTGCGTCGATACGTTCTTCCAGTGGCGGGTGGCTCATGAACATCCGCGCCAGGCCTTGTTTGAGGCCGCCGTTGATGCCGAAAGCCGCCATGGTGTCCGGCATGTGCACCGGCAGACCCTGCTCGGAGCGCAAGCGCTGCAGGGCGCTGATCATGGCCGAGGTGCCGGCGAGCTGCGCACCGGCTTCGTCAGCCCGGAATTCACGTTTACGCGAGAACCACATCACAATGGCGCTGGCGAGGAAACCCAGGACCAGTTCGGCGAAGATGGTCGCAACGTAGTAGGCAATGCCGCGGCCCTCGTCGTTCTTGAACACCACCTTGTCGACAAAGTTGCCGATGATTCGGGCAAAGAACATGACAAAGGTGTTCACCACGCCCTGCACCAGCGCCAGGGTGACCATGTCGCCGTTGGCAACGTGGCCGATTTCGTGGGCCAGTACCGCTTTTACTTCATCGGGCGAAAAACGCTCGAGCAAGCCCTGGCTGACTGCGACCAGTGCATCGTTTTTATTCCAGCCCGTGGCAAAGGCGTTAGCCTCGTATGCCGGGAAAATCCCCACTTCAGGCATCTTGATCCCGGCTTCGCGGGACAGTTGTTCAACGGTTTGCATCAACCATTGTTCATGACGAGTACGAGGTTGTGTAATCACCTGGGTGCTGGTGCTCATCTTCGCCATCCATTTGGATATGAATAGCGAGAACAGAGACCCTGCAAAACCAAAGACCGCACAGAACACCAACAGCTGACTGAGGTTCAGATCAACCCCGTTGGCCGCCATGAACCCGTCAAAGCCGAACAGGCTCAGGGTGATGCTGGCAATCAGCACGACCGCCAGGTTAGTGGCCAAAAACAGCAGAATGCGCATCATGGTTGTATGAATCTCCTCGTCTTAAGGGTGTTGCCGTATGCGGGGTATATAAGGTGCTGTCACAGGCTATTCAACCAGGTGACTATTTCAAACTGTGTCCTGCAGCCTGATTTTAGTAGTTTGCTGGGAATTTCCTAATATGAAGGAGCGTTTTTTTTGGCCAAAAGTTCCACTGAGCGCCAGTAAATAAAGGGCTTTATGGTTTTCATGAGGCTATTGAAGGCGGGGGAGGTCCGTAAAGACGCAGAATGAAGAATGTTTCATCAGACACATGTTGTGCGACTTTTGATTGGTCGCACAACATATTCAGAAACTACTGACGATAAGTCTTCAGAAAGTTACCGATCCGGCCAATGGCCATGTCCAGCTCGTCGACACGAGGCAGGGTCACGACGCGGAAGTGATCCGGCCACGGCCAGTTGAAGGCGGTGCCTTGTACCACCAGCAGTTTTTCCGAGAGCAGGAGGTCCAGCACGAATTTCTCGTCGTTGAGGATCGGGCACACTTTCGGGTCGATACGCGGGAACGCATACAACGCCCCCATCGGTTTCACGCAACTGACACCGGGGATCGCGTTGAGCAGTTCCCAAGTGCGGTTCCGTTGCTCAAGGAGGCGTCCGTTGGGCAGTACCAGATCATTGATGCTCTGGTAGCCGCCCAGTGCGGTTTGAATGGCGTGCTGGCTGGGCACGTTGGCGCACAGGCGCATGTTGGCCAGCATGTCGATGCCTTCGATATAGCCCTGAGCGTTTTGCTTGGGCCCGGAGATGGCAATCCAGCCCGAGCGGAAACCCGCAACCCGGTACGACTTGGACAGGCCGTTGAAGGTCAGGCACAACACGTCAGGGGCCAGTGAAGCGGTGCAGATATGCACCGCGTCGTCGTAGAGGATCTTGTCGTAGATCTCGTCCGAGAACACCACCAGATTGTGCTGGCGGGCAATCTCGAGCATGCCCAGCAGGACTTCCTTGGAGTACACCGCACCCGTCGGGTTGTTCGGGTTGATGATGACCATGGCTTTGGTGTTTGGAGTGATCCTGGCTTTTATGTCCTCAAGATCAGGCCACCAGTTGGCTTGCTCGTCGCACAGGTAGTGCACCGGATGGCCGCCAGCCAGCGTCACGGCAGCGGTCCACAGCGGGTAGTCCGGTGCTGGTACGAGAACTTCGTCGCCATTGTTGAGCAGCGCCTGCAGCGACATCACGATCAGCTCGGACACGCCGTTGCCCAGGTAGATGTCTTCGATGCCGACACCTTCCACCTGCTTTTGCTGGTAGTACTGCATGACTGCCTTGCGGGCGCTGAACAGGCCTTTGGAGTCGCTGTAGCCCTGGGCTGTCGGCAGGTTGCGGATCACGTCCTGGAGGATTTCGTCCGGCGCTTCAAAACCAAAAGGTGCCGGGTTGCCGATGTTCAGCTTGAGGATGCGATGGCCTTCCTCCTCCAGTCGTTTGGCGTGCTTGAGCACCGGGCCGCGAATGTCATAACAGACGTTGGCGAGCTTGTTTGATTTGCTGACCTGCATGGCGATGTGATCCCGAAAATGAACGATCCAGGCGATGTGATGACCACTGCTCTGGGAAATTCTGTGTTTGCACACAGTGGCTAACACCGCTTTGCTTCAAGAATCCGTTTGAATGCAGCTAGGGCGGGTGCCAGACTGGTGATTAACGAGGCGCAATCATACGTGCCACCCGATCCCTGGAAAAGCCACCGGTCGGGGTTTTTCAGTGACAGAGGCAGAACCATGGAAAAGTTGAACAAAACCCTGGACGAATGGAAGGCCATGCTCGACCCGGAGCAATACAACGTGTGCCGCCTCAAAGGCACCGAACGGCCGTTTTCGGGGAAATACAACGCCACCAAAACTGACGGTGTCTATCACTGTATCTGCTGCAACGCGCCGCTGTTTGACTCCAGCGCCAAGTTTGACTCTGGCTGCGGCTGGCCGAGCTTTTCCCGGCCCATTGGCGACAGTGCGATGGTCGAGATCCGTGACGTCAGCCACGGCATGGTGCGTACCGAAGTGGTCTGCGCCAAATGTGATGCGCATCTGGGCCATGTGTTCCCTGACGGTCCGCCCCCGACCGGGCTGCGCTACTGTATCAACTCGGTGTGCCTGGACCTGGTCCCTCGCGTCTGACTTCTTGAGGTGTTGCCATGAACGATAACCTGCTCGATATTGCCTGTACCACGCTGGTCGGTGAGCAAAAGGCCCTTGGCGATTTCGGCGGCAAGGCGCTGCTGGTGGTCAATACGGCCAGCAAGTGCGGCTTTACCCCACAGTACAAAGGGCTGGAGGCGTTGTGGCAGCAGTACAGGGATCAAGGGCTGGTGATTCTGGGCTTCCCCTGTAACCAGTTTGGCAAGCAGGAGCCGGGCGACGAAGCGGCCATTTCCGGGTTTTGCGAGCTGAATTTTGGTGTGAGCTTCCCGCTGTTCAAGAAGGTCGAGGTCAATGGCCCCCAGGCTCATCCGTTGTTTGTCCAGCTCAAGAGGCGTGCGCCGGGGCTGTTGGGCTCGCAGGTAATCAAATGGAACTTCACCAAATTCCTGGTCAGTGGCGATGGCAAAAGCGTAAAGCGCTATGCCCCGACCACCAAGCCTGAGGCGCTCAAGGCCGATATCGAAGCGTTACTGGGTTAAAATCGCTCTATCTGTAGCCGCTGACGAGTGGAACGAGGCTGCGATCGGCGGCGCAGCCGTCGCAAATCCTGAAAACCGTGTCTGTCTGGTGCACCCTGGTGCATCATTTTGCGACCGCTTCGCGCTCGATCGCAGCCTCGTTCTACTCGTCGGCGGCAACACGGTTGGTGTCTCTGTCTCGCCTTTGCGGCACCCATACCTCAATCAACGCCGCCAGCTCTTCGCGCCGAAACGGCTTGGCCAGATAATCGTTCATCCCCGCCGAACGGCAGCGCTCGCGCTCTTCGGGCATGGCATTGGCGGTCAGGGCGACGATGGGCAACTTGGGCCAGCGCCCGCGATGGCGGATTTGCCGTGTGGCTTCGTAGCCATCCATGACTGGCATGTTGCAGTCCATCAACACCAGGTCAAAGGTCTTCTGCTCCAGCCGACTCAGCGCCTCGCCGCCGTGGCTCGCAACCACCACTTCACAGCCCAGCTTGCTCAACATGCCCTTGGCCACCAGCTGGTTGACCGGATTGTCTTCGACCAGCAGGATTCGCGCGCGGTGTACCGCAGGAGTATTCACGGTTTGAGTGCCCTGTACCTCGCTGTCGTCCTTGAGCAACAAATGTTGCAAGGTCTTGTACAGTGCCTGACGCGACAGGGGCCGGGCTTTTTGTTGCAGGGGTGCCAGCGCATTGACCTGGTCACCGGGCATAAAGTTGCCATACGCGGTCACCAGCAGGATCGGCGCACTGATGGCCGGGCGCAGGCCAAACAGGCACTCGGCACAGTCGGTAATCAGTAACTGTGGATGGGTGTCGGTCAGTGAGTCGTCCTGGGAGTAGCGTGTGTAGTCCAGCCCCCACAGGGGCAAAAAACTGCCAAGCATTTCGCTCAGCCCGCTGCTCGCTGCACTCACCACAATAACCCGGCCGGACAACGGCTTTGGCTGGATGGCGGGGGTATGGCAGGGCAGGGGGAGTTCGGCGCAGAACTGGCTGCCAAAACCGACTTCCGAGCTGATGGTCAGGCGTCCGTGCATGACTGCGCACAGACTGTTGGTCAGGGTCAGACCAAGCCCGGTGCCACCATACTGGCGGGTGATGCCGGCCTCTGCCTGAGTGAAGGGGCTGAAAATTCTGGCCTGGGCCTCCTGGGCGATGCCGATGCCGGTGTCGCAAACCTCGATACGTACCTGATCGCCTTGCGCGCTGAGCCGTACATCCACCCGCCCGAATCGGGTGAATTTCAGCGCGTTGGACAACAAATTGCTGACGATCTGTCGAACCCGGGTCGGGTCCCCCATGACCAGTGCCGGAAACTGCGGATCGATCAGGCAGGTCAGTTCCACGCTGGGTGCGGCGTTCTGTGACAGCAGGTTGGCGGTATCTTCGATCAGCGTGCCCAGGTCGAAGGCAATATGTTCAAGCTCCAGTTGGCCCGCGTCGAATTTCGACAGGTCGAGAATGTCATTGAGCAGCTCGACCAGAACCTTGCCGGAGTCATGGGCAATCGACAATTGCTGGTGTTGCTCGGCATTCAGCGGGCTGTCCAGGCACAGCGCCAGCATCCCGAGCAAACCATTGAGCGGGGTGCGTATTTCATGGCTCATATTGGCCAGAAACGCTGAGCGTGCCTGGGCCATTTCCAGGGCAGTAGTGCGCGCAGCCTCAAGCTCTTCATTGGAGTGGCGCAGTTGTTCGTTGCTGGCCTCCAGTTCCTGGGTGCGCACAGAAACAATGGTTTCCAGCTGTGCCAGGTACTCGGTCAGGGTGTTTTCGGCGCGGCGTCGGTATTCCATTTCACGGGCCATGGCCTCGAACTGCTGATTGGCAGCGTTCACCAGTACGCCAATTTCATCGTTTTCGTGACCGCTGGGGCAGTGCACTTTCGACTGCCCCGGATCTGCGGGCTTGCCATCGCTGATCTCACGAATCACTCGCACCAGCGGCTTGGTCAGCATGACGTAAAACAGGCCCAGAAGAATAAAGGTGAGCACGATGCTGCGAATAAAACCGCTGAGCAGTGTGACTTCCGCCCGCTGCAAAAACCGCTTGCCGAAGGGGTAGGTATCCACCTCAAGGTGCAAGACGCCCATGCTTTGTTCGGGGAGGTGATTGAAGTACAGTCGCTGGTCAAATGAGCGGTTGGCACCAAACAGAGAGTCGCTCAGCGCCCGATAACGGCCGGTTTCAGGCAAATCCTGCACCGCCGAGAGCACCAGATAGTCGTTGTCGAGCAGTTGTGCGGCGGTGATCGCCGGTGAGCGCACCAGCCCCTGCAAAAGCTCTTGGGCAAGCTCCGAATCAAGGTTGTAGGCAATGCGTGATGCCGGGTTGTGACTGATCTCCAGCAGCGACTGGATTTCGCGATCGATGGCGGCGTTTTCACTGGCATAATCGATGCCGATTTGCAGCAGGCTAAGCAGGGTCCCCAATATCAGACCGACCAGCACAGTCAGTTTGGCTTGCTTGAAAGACAGGCGGTGGGTGATTTTTATGTCCATTGGGGGTGTTGCACCTGTTTCCATTTCCTTGCGGCGTGCAAGAGTAGTCGATTCGTGGGTCAACCGGCAGGCATTACTGCGGTATTTGCGACCTGGCGATGTGAGTCGTAATGTGGTTTGAGCTGAATGTAGGTCATATCAATATGCCATCATTGTGTATCAGTCTGAGGAAATGTTGTGAATTCTAATCTGGATGCCTTTCTGCAACGGGCCGAAGCGGTCCTCGCACGTCTTGAACCCTTGCTGCCTGCTCAGCGTGAGCCGATCGAATGGCATCAATGCCTGGCGGCCCGTTGGCAGCGGGAGGGGCGTTCGGGTTACCTGATGCCATTGCAAGTCAGCCTTGATATGCGCCTTTCGGACCTGATCGGCGTCGATAACCAGCGGGATCAGCTGGGTCGCAATACCAAACAGTTCCTTGATGGTTTGCCGGCCAACCACGCTCTGCTTTGGGGTTCGCGCGGTACTGGCAAGTCTTCGATCATCCGCGCACTGCTTGCCGAGTATGGCAATGCGGGCCTGCGCCTGATCGAGATCGAGCGTGACCATCTGGCCGACCTGCCGCGGGTGGTCGAGCAATTGCAAGGTTTGCCCCAGCGCTTTGTGCTGTTTTGCGATGACTTGTCATTTGAGGCGGGTGAAAGCGATTACCGGGTGCTCAAAAGCGTGCTCGATGGTTCCCTTGAGCAAGCGCCGGATAACGTCCTGCTTTACGCCACGTCGAACCGCCGTCATCTGGTGCCCGAAAAGGAAAGCGATAACGAGAACTGGAAGAATGTCGACGGTGAGTTGCATCCCAATGAAGCTGTGGAAGACAAGATCGCCTTGTCTGATCGCTTCGGCCTGTGGCTGTCGTTTTATCCGTTCACCCAGGACCATTTCCTGAGCGTGGTTGAGCACTGGATCGATGTATTGGCCACCAAAGCCGGTTTGCAGTGGCAGCGCGACGAGGCACTGGATATTCTGGCGGTGCGCTGGGCAACCGGGCGTGGCAACCGCAACGGCCGTTGTGCCTATCAGTTCGCGCGTTATTGGGTGGGTTTGAAATTGTTGGAGCAAGTGAATGATTGATTTGAACGCCACAGGTGCAGGCCTGAACGGCTATGGCCTGTTGCAGGCTCAGTTGGAGTCGTTGTTGGCAGATGAGCGTGACTTTATTGCCAACGCTGCACAGTTCTCGGCGTTTTTGTATCACCAGCTCGATGATCTGAACTGGGCCGGGTTTTACCTCAATCGTAATGAGGAGCTGGTACTGGGCCCGTTTCAGGGGCAAATTGCCTGTGTTCGTATCCCGTTTGGGCGTGGCGTCTGCGGGGCTGCAGCGGCGAGCCGGCAAACGCAGCGAGTTGAAGACGTGCATGCATTTGCCGGGCACATCGCTTGCGACAGTGCCTCCAACAGTGAGTTGGTCGTGCCGTTGATCAAGGATGGTCGCCTGATCGGCGTGCTGGATCTGGACAGCCCGAGCATCGGGCGCTTCAGCGAGCAGGATCAGTTGGGCATTGAAGCGCTGGCGGCCATCTTTTTGCGCTTGAGCGAGTGCTGATCCGCATCAGTTTTTCAGCCCGGCCTTGAGCATCAGCGCATCGATATCGACCGTATCGATTTGTTGAGGGTCAAGAAACTGCCGGGCGTATTGCAGGTAAATCTGTTCGTGCATGAACAGCGCGAACAGTTGCGGATCAATATGGGCGTCATGGCACATGGCGGCCATGATGTTCAGCGCCTCACTCAAGGTTTTGCTGCGTTTATAGGGGCGATCCGACGCGGTCAATGCCTCGAAAATATCGGCAATTGCCATCATCCGTGCCTCCAGGCTCATTTCCTCGCGTTTCAGGCGTTTTGGATAACCGCTGCCATCCATTTTTTCGTGATGCCCCCCGGCAATTTCGGCAATGTTGCTCAGGTAGGCAGGTAGCGGCAGGCTGCTGAGCATCAGGATGGTTTGCACGATGTGGTTATTGATGATGTAGCGCTCTTCGCGGGTCAAGGTGCCGCGCCGGGTACTGAGGTTGTACAGCTCGCCACGGTTGAATTTGTAGGGTGGTACTTCGAGTTTGAAGCCCCAGGGGTTTCCGGGGTCAATCAGGTCGGCCTCGGGGCGAGTGAACAGGTGCTCGGGCTTGTCGGCCAGCAGCGACTCGGTCACCGGCAAGGCTTGCTCCTGGCGGGTGGACTGGCGTTTGTTTTCTTCCCAGGATACGCCAAGGCGATCATCCAGCGTGCGGGTCCAGGTGCGGCGCGCAATGGCGTTCAAACGCTGCAGGTCTGCCTCCATCATGGCTTCCCCGCCCAGATTGCACTGGGCGACAAAAGCGAAGTCATCATCCAGCTCAAGCAGGCAGGCATCTCGCAGGTGCGCCAGCTGTTGATCGTCGCCACCCAGGGCTCGTGCCTGCCAGTAATTGACCCAGGCATCGCGCTTGAGCACTTCAAAGCGGGTGCGGATTTCGTGAATGCGGTCGTACAGGGTTTCCAGCTTGGTGGCCTTGTCGACTACATATTCCGGTGTTGTGACTTTGCCGCAGTCGTGCAGCCAGGCGGCGATACGCAGCGCCTCCCATTGCTCATCCGTGGGAGCGTACTGCTCAAAGGGTGGCTGCCGGCTCGCAGCCGCCGCCTGGGCCAGCATCAATGTCAGGATTGGAACCCGTTGGCAATGGCTGGCGGTGTACGGGCTTTTGGCGTCGATAGCCCCCGCCAGCAATTGGATCAATGCATCCAGCAACTGTTTCTGCCGAGCCTGCAGGCGCTGGCTTTCAATAGCAACGGCAGCCGTACCGGACACCGCCTGGATAAAGGCAATCCGGTCGGCCCGCAAGTGGTCCTGATCGTCAGTCGAACCACTGTCGTTCAATACCAGCACAAGAATACCCACCGTTTCGCCCTGGCGGTTGTGCAGGCGAATGCCGATCAGGTGGACACTCTGGCTGCCCAGTTCATCCATCACAGACTGCAACCCACCCGCCTGTTCAAGGGTGAGTGAGCGGGCGACACTGTCATGACCTTCGAAAAGCGCCCGCAACCACTCGGGGCTCTGGCTGTCGTCAGGGTTTAGCACGGGCGCGGGCTGGGTTGCCAGATCCTGGGGCTGGCCGTTGATGATCAGGCCTTTTAACTCCAGTTGAGTACTGTCGTTTTTTGTCAGGTAGATCAGCCCGGCCTCTGCCTGAGCAATCTTGAGAGTCTCGAACAGTACGGACTGCAGCAAGGGTTCAAATCGGGTATGGGCCGAGAGGCTGGAGGTGATTTCAAAAAAGCTGGCGAGGGTTTCTTTCATGCGACCCATGGATGCCTGCATCTGATCGATTTCGAGCACGGGCGATTGTCGTGTGAATGGATAGTTGAAATCGAACCGTCGAACCGCATCGGCTTCACGCACCAATTCGCGCAAGGGCCTCACCAGCAACCTGGAGGTCACCCACCCCATGGGCAGGCACAGCACCAGGGCGCCCAATGTCACCAGGGCCCCTTGCCAGCGCAACTGATAGGCATCGGCCAACAGCTCGTCTTGCGGGACCATCATTGCCAATTGCAAGCCATTGGCACTGCCATCGTCCACCTTGAACCGCGAAACGATCCATTGGCGCTGGCCGTCGTCCAGGCGCTGCTGAGCATCTGCCCCTTGATTGATCAGCAGTCCAAGGGCCGGATTCAGCTCCGAGACTTTGGGCAGTTTGGTGGGGTCCATGGCGTTCAATAATTTGTTGAAGTCCGGGTAAGCGATGGCCCGGCCATCATCGCCGAACAGAACAATCTGTGTACCAGGCGTTGTTTGATGGTCGGCCAGGGTGGCGGACAGTTGAGACAGCGTTACATCGGCACCCATCACCGTATTGGCAGTACTGCGTTTGGCGAGTGTAGTACCAACTTCGTGGGTGGTAAAAAACAGGTAGGGGGTGGTGGTGGTCTGATTTTTGTCGGCATCCTGCGCAATAAACCAGCTGCGCACGCGGGGGTCATAGAGCTCATTGGGGATGTTGCGCTGTTCGAGCTGTTTCAGATTTGCATCCAGATACAGTTTTTTTGAATTAACCGTGCCTTGCCGGGCTGCACGTGTTATCGACCATACTTCGAAGCTAGCTTGGGGTGGGGCTTTTAACTGGCGCCGGATCTCTTGATTGCGTAAAGGCCGGACCAGGAAAAAGTTGCCGTTGTCATCGCCCAGGTATAGAGCTGACAGTGTGTGGTTGTCTTCGAGTGCTTGTACAAAGGGCTGCAGCAGGCCTGTTCGAAGCTCGACCTGGTCGGTTGTGGCCGCAGAATCAAGAATTAGCAGGTTGAGCGCATGCCGTATGGGTTGATAGGCATCCAGCAGGTCATCCTGAACATCCTGTTCTATGTAGCTGAACAACTTTTGGCTGCTGTCGAGAATGATGCGGGTGGTTTGCTGGTAATTGAATACGCCCAGTACAACGCCCAGCAATAGCAACAAAAATGTAAACATCGCACTTATGTGAGCATGCAGCGGGTACTGGCGCCGATGGGAGAGCGCACTGTTGCGCATGGGCTGATTCTCCGCTGATGTAGGCGTGCTGGTATCTATCAGCATAGTAAAACCGCGCCAACCTGCCTTTGATTGGCGCTCAGGTGTGCTTCGTCAACGATTCAAGTTGCAGGGCCAGCGCCTGTCCCAGTGCACGCATGGAGACCTGCACTTGCTCGCGGGCCTGCACAAGGTTAGCGGGCGTGGCTTGCTCCAGTGCCTCGCAGTTGTTGATCAGGCTTTGGGCGCCCACGATGCGGGCAGCGCCTTTTATCCTGTGGGCAATTTCGACAAACGCCTGCAATTCGCCGTTGTCAGGTAACTCAAGCAGCGTCTTGAGATCCTGGCAGTTGCTGCGGAGCAGTTCTTCCAGCAAGAGTCTTGTTCGTTCCTTGTCGCCTCCTGTAAGCGGGCTGAGAGCGTCGGCGTTGAAGACTTCCGGGCAGTGGAATAGCGGCTCAAGCATGGCCAGTCGTCGACTCAACAGGGTCAGGCTGATGGGTTTGAACAGGCAGTCGTCCATTCCTGCCTGCTTGCAGCGTTGCCGCTCTTCCGGTTGGGCATTTGCAGTAAACCCCAGCACGGTACATGGCCGTTGGCTGGAGGCCAGCTCATGCTTGCGTATGGCTCGAGTCAGCTCATAGCCATTCAGGACAGGCATGTTGCAGTCTGCAATGACCAGGTCGAATTTTCCTGTCTTCCAGGTTTTCAAACCTGCGGCGCCGTCGTGCTCGGTGGTAAACCTGTGCCCTAAAAATCCAAGTTGCTGGCACATCAGCAAGCGGTTGGCCGGGTGATCATCCACCACCAGTACGTTAAGCGGATGAGCGGCAGGGTTGATTGAGGGTTCTTGTGCGGGGGTGCACTGGGACGGCGTCAGGGTCGGCACTTCAAGTTTTATCTGAACCTGGGTACCTGCACTTTCCTGGCTGCTCAGTACCAGGGTGCCGCCCATCATTTCGCACAGGCTACGGCAGATGACAAGGCCAAGACCGGCACCATTGAGCGCCAGTTGCCCGCTGTTCTGTGCCTGGGCGAAGGGCTCAAACAGGCGTGCCTGATCACGCTCGCTGATGCCGATGCCAGTGTCTTTGACGCTCAAGTGCAGTTCAGTCCGCTCAGGGGTGCCGGCTGGCAGCAAGTTGATTTCAAGCGTCACCCGGCCTTGTTGGGTGAACTTGATCGCATTGCTGATCAGGTTGGTCAGGATTTGCTTGAGACGAAGCGGATCGATCAGTACGTCGGGTAGATCGTCTGTTGCATCGAAACGCAGGTCGAGCGTGAGGTTTTTTTGCCGCGCCAGGCCATCAAAAATCCGCATCACGGAGTGTGCCAGTTGGTGCAGATTGACGCGTTCCGGGGACAGGTTCAGGCGGCCGGACTCTATACGGGCAATATCAAGAATATCGCCTATCAGCTCCAGCAGGTCTTTGGCCGAGTTATAAGCAACTTCAATGGACGGGCGGTCGAGATGCCCATGGTCGGCGCGCTTGAGCGTCAGTTCAAGCAAACCGATCACTGCGTTCATCGGTGTACGGATTTCATGGCTCATGGTTGCCAGGAAGGTGCTTTTGGCCCGGTTGGCATCATCTGCCAGCTCCTTGGCCGTACGCAGCTCATCCAGTAGCTGATGACGTTCACTGATATCAATCCAGCCACCGATGATGCCCTGTACTTCGCCCAGGGAGTCCCGATAGGGAAGAATCCAGTGATAGATAGTGAGCGTTTTTTCGCCGATTCTCAGCGGGCGATCAGTCACCAGCGGAGTACCTTCACGCATGACACGCAGGTAGTCGGCCTGATAATCACGGGCTTCACATTCGTTGCTCAGGAGGTCGCAGGTTTGCATCACGGTCTTGCCGATGACTTCTTCGCGCCTGGCTGAAAAGGCATTCAAGTAGCTGTCATTGCAGGTTTTCAGAACACCTTCGCGATCACGCACATAAATAGGATGAGGCGTACCGTTGACGAGCGCACGCATGAACTCGAACTGATCGCTGAGTGCACGTTCGGCCGATTTTCGTTGCCGGATCTGGCGCCGCATATAGGCATTCCAGATCAGGGACAGCAACAGTAAAAGGCTGGTGCCAATGATGAACTGGTAGAACAGGCGATGGTAATTGTGCCAGTAACTATCAGATGCCGGCACATAGCCCCGCCAGCGGCTGTTGATAATGCCCAGCTCATCAGGCGCGATACTCAACAACGCCTTGTTGAGGATTGAGGACAACTCGCTGGCATCCCGGGCAGTGGCGAGGGAAAACATGGCGGGTTGGGTGCCGATGGTGGCACTGATTTGTAACCGGTCCTGAAACAACCCCGAGGCCAGCAGGTAGTTGACGATGACCAGCGTACTGACTGCACCTTGCACTTTCTCTTCGGCCAGCAGTTCTGTGGCGCGATAGATATCCCCGGTTTCTACCAGTGTTATCTGCGGGTATTGACTGCGCAGGTAATCGGTCAGGGGATTGCCTCGGGTCAAGGCCAGTTTTTTACCCGCAAGTTGTTCAAGGCTCGCAGGTTGCCCATCACCTTTTGCCGTAAGCAGGACAAAGGAGTTCACCAGATAGGGACGGGTGAAACTGAGGGCGCTTTCTCGTGAGGCTGAAGGATTGATGGCCGAGATAATGTCGGTTTCGTGCCGACTGATCATTCGGGTCATGGTGTCGAGGCTGTTCGCGCGTTGTATTTCGAAGCGCAGCCCCGTGCGCAGACGGATCATCTCCAGCAGGTCGGCAGTAATGCCTCGGAAATCCCCGCTGGCATCAAAAAATGTCAGGGGTGCCATGGTTTCGTTGACCACTACGTTGACCACAGGATGCTTGAGCAGCCAACGGGCTTCTCGCTGAGTAAGCTGCAGCTTCTGATCGGACAGTAGAATGTCACTGCCAGCGCTCCAGCGTTTGGCAATGCTTTCTTGTTCACTGTTGGGTACGGCCTTGAGTGTGGCGTTGATGATGCCTAGCAGGGGCGAGTTGTCCCGACGCACTGCAAAGCTGAATCCATGGGCTTCGTGTTTGCCAAAATTGGCCATCTTGATGTTTTTCAGGTACCCCTTGTTGATCATGTAATGGGTCGACACAGTGTCCCCCAGAAAAATATCCGCCTGATCGAAAGCCACGGCATTAATGGCATTTTGATAGGACGGATAAGACTGGATGATTGCCTGGGGATAAAGCGCCTTTACTTCCTCCTGGGGCAGATAGTGGTACACCATACTCAAGCGCAAACCGGCGAGGCCTTGGGAGAGTGAGCGTGTTTCTCCCTCTCGGGTCACCAGTACGGGTTGGTCGATGGCATAGGGAATGGAAAGTACAAGGTGCTGGTTCGCGGCCTCAAAGCCGTTGGAAGTACCCAGCAGGTCAATCTGGCCGTCCTCGAGTGCCTTGATGGCTGCTTCTCTGGAGGCAAAGCGCTGGATCCTGATCGACAGCTTGAGGGCTTTGCGCAGAAGGCCGGCGTAATCTGCGGTGAGGCCTTCGTAGTCCCGACCGCTATCGGTCATGTCGAACGGTGGATAGTCGGCAGCAGAGGTGCCGATCACGAGTTCGCGCTTATTTTGCAGCCAGTATCGTTGAGTGTTGTCCAGGGGGACTTCAATGTGGCCGGAACTCGAGCGGCTGAGCAACGTAAGGGGTTCACTGCGGACCGGGGCGGCCAGCACGGGCACGCACAGAACTAACCCCGCAAAAAGTGACAGGTACTTGATTAATCGTGCGGGCATCCTGTTTTTCATACAAGACCATTACGTTTTGCCAGCTCGATAAGTTCCACCAGCGAATGGGCTTTCAGTTTTTGCATGAGGCGCTTTTTGTAAGTCCTCTCGGTTTTGTTGCTTAAAAACATGCCGGCTGCAATGTCCTTGTTTGTTTTGCCTTGTGCGAACAGCTTCAGAACCATAAGTTCCCTGTCGTTGACAAGTTTGAATAACTCGATTTCAGATGAGTTGTTGTGATCGTTTGTTTCAGAAGTCAATGCCTGGCTTGGAAAATAGTTGTAGCCAGAAAATACCGCTTTTATTGCACTGGTAAGCTCACTCAGCTCTTCTTGTTTGCACACATACCCGGCTGCACCGGATTGCATGCAGCGCATGGCGAAAAGTGTCGGTGACTGCGATGTGAGAACCAGCGTCTTGAGGGCTGGGCTTATTGAGCTGAAGCGTGACAGCACTTCCAGGCCATCGAGTTTGGGGATGCTGATATCAAGAATTACCAGATCAGGAGTGCACTCGCGGATCATCTGCATGGCGTCTACTCCATTGTCGGTTTCTCCGACTATTTCATAACCTTCATGTTCTAACAACATGCGAATTGCGAGCCGGATTACAGGATGGTCGTCGACAATAAATACGGTGTTCATATTGATTCCCCATAAGGTGCTGAATAGAAAGCGCGACCTTAGCTCAGATGTAAGAGCTGGGGCAGGAACCGGGGAGCCTACAAACGTAGTATGGGAATTATCCTACGCAAAATAAGGCGATGGCTCACTAAATACACAAGGGGAGAGGCGTATTTAAATGCGCGTTTAAAGATTTTTTGAGTTTAACGCTGGGCGCGCGAGTATATTTCTTTCTTGTGTATGGAAAAGTCTTACTTGCTACTTCATGTGGTAAACATAGTGTTTGATCAAGTGGAGCTGCGTGCCCTCCCTGTTTGGCAGGGGAGGGCAGCGGTTGTCAGGCGGGGGGTGGAGTGACCTGTCATTGCTCTGGCCATTTCAGTGGCATAACTGTCGGTCATGCCGGCAATAAAGTCGTTGATGCGCATAAACGATCGATGTAATGGCCACTGTGGGTCGGGAGCATTGTTGCCCAGCAAATCGAGGATTCGACGGTTTTTGAACGATGGGGTACGACCGCAATGCTGCGAAAGCGCGGCGCCACAGAATGCATTGAGGAGGATTTCCAGGGACGTATAGGCATCCATTTCATGCAAGGTTTTGCATTTGTCCTGGAAGATTTTTTTGCGTGCCATGTCTTTGTTGTCCAGCACGCAAGGTGGCCGTGCCGTGCATATGCTCGACCAGATCCCCTGGTGCCAGCAGTGCTTGCTGTTGTTCGACAAAAGCCCGGGCAGCGGCGTTGGTCAGATGTTCGATGGCCTTGCCGCGCAGTATTGCCCGTTTTCGCCGTCGTGAGTCGTTGGGGCCAAGCAGGCGAAAAGTTTCAGGCAAATCATCGCCCACCAGGTTCAGCAGCAGGGACTCGACACATGGAGAAGCTGCGTTTGCGTTTGGGAACCTCTCTTGGTGATAAATGGACAAGGCTAGTTACATCATTGCAGTTTTGGATATTTTGAAGAGGCCATGATCTGCCGTTGAGGGTCTTCAGGTTTAGAGTATATATGTGTTTGGTGGGTTGGTTTATGTAAGGTTTTCCTTAAGTAATAAGTGTTTTTTATGTGCGGTGAACTCTATTTACTTCCTGTTGACTGGCTATAGGCGGCAAAATACCCAGTTCCTTTTGTTTAGTCAGGTTGGGCTGTTAGGGGGGTGTTTATAAGTCGTGATTTTTCTCTAACTGTTATAGCTTGTCGAGTGAGCTGGGGTGTTTGTAATCTGTACTTTAGTCAGGGGGGGATGCTAGCTGTAAGGGGTTGTTAAATTTCCTGTTGCTGGTTGTCTGTCAGGTATAGCAGTGGAGAAGTTATTAGCAGGTTGTGAATTTATTTTTGTGTAGGGGGTAGTGGCATTTTACAATCAGTCGTTTTGTGATAGGATTTGTCCGTTCTAGCGTTGATTGGTTTATGCAATCTATTAAATGGAAAAGGAAAAAATGGATAAAATTATAAGTGTTGTATTTGCGTCGTTGATTGCGGTTTCGTCGTTTGCAGCATCAGCAGAAACCTTTGAGCGAGTAGAACTTGATAAAGATAGAACCAGTGTTCAGTACGCTGGCCCTATTAAGTCAGTCACTAAATCGCTTGAAGGTTATAAGTGGCTTGGTCAATCAGATGACATGAATGGTGGCGTGGTTTTTGAGCCGTATGCAAACCCTGATTTCGGTAAAAATGACACTGAAACGGGGGGTGCAATCATGGTGACCGCTACATTCTATCTTTATGATAAGCCAGTTAAAGAGGCTCTGATGATTGCTCGTCAAAGCGAGATTCCGGGTTTTGTTGAGTTTTACGGGTACGAATCAAGAGAGCTACAATTGCACGTGAGGATGGCTGATGATAATGCATTCCAAGCTTTTTCAAGTGCAGACGAATATCGTAGGCCGGAAAAGTTGATGGCATATAAAAAGGTTGAACAATTTAATAAGAGTAACTATGAGAGCACGTTGAAGTCTGCACTTGATGATGGAACTTTTTTTTAGTAACGGCGTCTAGAGAAAAGGCTGCCTTGGTGGTCTTTTTTATTTTTATGGTTTGGGATTTTTTGAAGTAGGGGGCTTGATCCAGGTTGGGGGATTGAATTGATCAGTTTAAAGTGTGTTTTGAACCGTGGTATAAATCAACTGTCTTAGGTGTTTATCAATTACTGGGGAGTACGCATGGAAAGCATGAGTTGGGACAAGTTGCTGAATAACACCCGTCTTGGCGGTCGTCCTCCTAAATCTGAGCTAGGCCGTTCACCTTTCCACTCAGACCACGACAAGGTTATTTTCTCCGGAGCTTTCAGACGCCTTGCCAGAAAGACTCAGGTTCATCCTCTTGCCACTAATGACCACGTTCATAACCGTCTCACACACAGCTTGGAAGTGGCTTGTGTAGGCCGTACCCTGGGGGTGAGAGTAGGCCAAGAACTTCTGAATGAAAGACTTATTCCTGAGCAACATTCAGCTTCTGATATTGGTGATATTGTCCAGACTGCTTGTCTCGCTCATGACATTGGCAACCCTCCCTTTGGGCATACAGGTGAAGAAGCTATTCGTCACTGGTTCACCAATGATGTTGGGGCGAAGATAATAGAACAATTGCCTTTTAATGAAGCTACTGATTTACGTAGATTTGAAGGCAATGCACAAGGGTTTAGGGTTTTAACGACCTCGGAATATCATCCCTATGAAGGGGGGATGCGTCTTACTTATGCGTCGCTTGGCGCTTTCATTAAGTATCCTTGGCTTGCTGGTGATGCTGTTAATGGGCAAAGACCTATTCAGAACAAATATGGTATTTACTGTTCTGAATTGGGTTTGTTCAATGAAGTGGCGGACGCTACTGGCTTGTTAAAGCTGGGTGATGGTTGGCGGTGTCGCCATCCACTGGCTAACTTGATGGAAGTGTCTGATGATTTTTGCTACGCCATTCTTGATTTAGAGGATGGTGTAGAGATGGGTATCCTTGAGTGGGATAAGGTCTTTGAAATACTGTGCCTTGTCCTTGATGATCACCAGAAGAATCAGTTGGTCAAAGAAATTCAAGGCATGAAGGTTGGCCGTAGGCTCTCTATGATTCGTGGGAAAGTTATTTCAGCTTTTGTAGATGCTGGAGCGACTGCTTTCATGAATAACCATAATGAAATCATGACTGGCAAGGTTCTAGGTATTTTAGAACTTTGTGATAAGAATGTCCGTGAGTGTGTAGCCGCCGCCAAAGGTCTTGCTCGCGATGAAATCTTCCAGCATCCCAGGAAGGTTGAGTTAGAAATAGGGGCTTATAGCACTATATCTACGCTGCTAAACGTTAGCTGCTCTGCTGCTTTGGAATATGTCAGAAAGGGCGGTGTAGCTGATTCGAAGACGAGAAGGGTGGTAGAGCTTCTTGGGCTGGACTTGAATAATTTAGACGCCAGTGGGGGTGTTTCCAAGGAGTACGGTGCAATGATGCAGGTTCTGGATTACGTGAGTGGCATGACCGATAACTATGCCATGCACTTGGCTCGACAGTTTAATGGTATGGGCGGGGAGCGTTGAGCCTGCGTGTACATAATAGCCAGCTGTTTTATTATGTGATTGCAAATGTGCTTCTCATTGAAAAGGCCACCTAAGTGGCCTTTTGTATCACAATTCAGCTTTTAATTTGTCGAATTCATTTTTTATTTCACGAAGCATTAACTTGCGTCCCTCATTTGCTTTGGAGTTTCCAATAATGGCAGAGATGGAAAATCCAACGGCAGTAAGGGCTGTTCCTACTACATAGCCAAACCATCCTTTGGCAATGTATACGCTAAGGGCAGTAACTGCGAGTCCGGCGGCGACAACAATTTTGTTGCCGTTATAGGTTTTGAATTCCCCGTGCTCGTAATACGTTTGCGTAACTGCAAGTGAGGCCAGGCTAAAAAAGGTGCCTACGCCCGGCAATGCAAACATTATAAAGTCTTGAAAAGTAAAAGTTTCTCTTTCGCTAATATACCCGAGTGTGTAAATCTCTCCATTCGGGGTCACTTGATAGGCGACGGGTTCACCACTTTTAAAAGCCATTAGAATTTTTTTGCCAACAGGAGCATGTAAACTCTCGTCAATGAGGATCGCTGGCAGCAAGTCACCGTTCTGAAACTCAAGCAATGCCTCAAGCTTGACATGAGTTCCTATATTGTTACTGACTGAAACGTTGTTGCCTTGCTTAGTGGTTGTAACTGAGCCGCTTGTGTGGGAGGTGACTGTTTTGTCCCTTAAAATGACTGCTGCACAATCGAACGCGGGCCTTCTACTCATGGCTATTCCTTAGCTTGCTAACAATAAAAACGACTAACTCAAAAAATTAAGCGGGAGGCTGGCATAATGCCATTATTTGATGAGGGCCAGGAACTTATCAAATTTCCAAAGCCTGATCAAGCGGCTGTAGAGGCTTCATTCTTTTATGCGTTCGTTAGAGGCTAACAGGATAGGGTTTCGCTGCTGCGCCAGAGGCGTAGAGCAGGTGACTTATAGGCAGGCGATGGCTAGTGTCTTTGTTTTGCTGGTGATGCAAACAACCGTAAATCCCTAGTCAGTTCGAACGGGCTGTTCGAAGGGTGGTGTATCGGCTCTATAATTGTCCTGACAAAAACCGAGGTTATTCCTAAGTGGTACAATTTCGTCTTCTTGTTCTTATATATTCTTATTTGTAACTAGTTGGCTGTTGACCCTGTAATAAGGTCGTTTTTGGCTGCGGAGCCTAAATACAGTTCGCTCGGTAGCCGCCGAACCGGTGCTTCTTGTCACCCAGGGAGCGGCCGACGCAACTGACTTCGAGGGAGTGGGTGAGGCGGGTGTGGATATGGTCGTTGCTGTTGACCGGATGGACCTGTGTTTTGCGCCCCAGCAGCTTCTCGTTTCAGAACGGATGACGCAAGTGGAGGCATGATCAGGGGCGCCATCTGTGGCAGCGGGCTTGCTCACGATGCAGGCAGCGCGGTGTTTCAGTCAAACCGCGTCGATGCCATCGCGAGCAAGCCCGCTCCCATAGAAGGAGGGGGGGCTTTCAGTTCAGGGCTTGTGCGAGGCCTGGATCACCATCTTGATCAGTGGTATCAAGCCAGTGGTCAAGCTGATCCAGCGTGACGTGCCCCCGGTATTTTTGCTTTTGGCGCCTCTGCCGGTCAGGAACCCGAGCAGGGTGACAATCCCCACACCCCACAAGGGTGCATGCTTGATCCCCAGGGTTTCCTGCCAGTTGCTGGTCATCCCGCGCATTTTTTGCAGGGGTTGCAGCAGTTGTTGCGACTCATGACGAATCTCCTGCCGGTGCATTTCCATGCGCAGGCGGATCAAGGTTTTGCGCAACTCCTGGCGTGAAGCATTTTTCGGCAATTCAGGCAGGCTCATGGCAACAAACGCTCGCGGTCTTTGGCCAGCTCTTCAAGCGTGGCATTGAAAGGAGAGGATTCATCGAATATCGCGGCGTTGAGGCGCAGCCCGCAGAACACCGCGGCCAGCGTATAAAACACACAAAGCCCGATAATGCCGGGGATGCGGTAGCTGTCCCAGAGCAGGATCATCACCAGCGCCGACAGTCCGATCAGCAGCAACAGCGCGAACACCAGTGCCAGCCCGGCAAACAACAACAGGCTGACGGTGCGTGCCTTCTGCTCTTGCAGTTCGATGCCCAGCAATTCGACATGGCTGTGCAACAGACCCAGGAATGCGGCACCCAAGCGCCGCGGTGAGGAACGGGGGGAACCGGATTCGTCTGTCATATCAGCGCCGGGTTGCCAGCAGGCCCAGAACAAAGCCGATACCGGCCGCGATGCCCACAGACTGCCAAGGGTTTGCCTGCACATAATCTTCGGTGGCCACCACAGCCGCCTGACTGCGGTCTTTCAACGATTCCTTGGTTTCTTCCAGGGTTGCGCGAGCCTTGAACAGGCTGTCCTTTATCTGGGCGCGCAGTTCTTCAGCCTGGTCACCGGCCAGGGACGCGGTGTGTTCCAGCAACTTTTCGGCATCGAGTACCAGCGTCTGGAAATCGGCCATCAGGATTTCTTGAGCATTCTTTGCTGTTTTACGGGCCATGATTCACTCCATTAGTGGCTTGATAATCGTTCGAGTGTAGGCCTTCGGTGAAGGTTCACTCGTTTCCTTGGCATTGCTTACGCGGTTGGATGGGCAATGCCAGAGATGTCTTTTGTGTACAGAGGCAAAACCTTACCTTAAATCAGTCGTTTTCGCGGGGGATTGCAGCTTCCCGCGCGTCTTCGCTTTCAAAACAGCCTTCGAGCAGGTGATAGCGGTCATGGCGTACCTGGTCGACCCGGCGTTGCACGATTTTTTCTGACAGGCCCAGCAAAATCAAGGCATGGGAGGCGAGCATCAGGCTCGACTCGAGCAATTCCGGTACCACTTCAGTTGCCCCGGCGGCCTTCAGCTCGGTGAGCTGGCTGTCATCGCGGGTCCTGACCAGGATAGGCACTTCGAGGGTAATCAGCCGGGCTTCCTTGAGTACGCTCATGGCCACCTCGGTGTTGTCCACGGCAATCACCAGCAGTCGCGCACGATCCAGGCCTACAGCGCGCAGCAGATCACCCCGGCGGGCGTCGCCGTAGTGCACGCAGCTGTCCGCTTTAGCTGCTTCCTCAATGCGATCGGGGTCGTAGTCCAGCGCGACAAAGTCCTTGTGTTCGCTGCGCAGGAAACGGCCAATGGACTGGCCCACGCGGCCATAGCCGCACATCACCACGTGCCCGTGCAGTTCGGCGTTTTGGCTGGCGATTTCTTCCAGCTCCGCCTCTTCATAGGATTGCCGGTGCAGGCTGGCTGCGATAAGTGGCGCGGCGCGCAGCAGCAGGGGCGTCAGCAGCATCGAGCAGAACGTGGCGGCCAGCAGATAGGCAGCCATATCCGCCGGGATCAGCGAGTTGCTCTGCATCTGCGCCATCAGGGCAAAGCAGAACTCACCGCCCTGGGCCAGGGCCAGGCCACTGCGCCAGGCGGTTTCTCCGTCGCTGCCACGCAACTTGACCAGAATCGCGACCACGGCACCCTTGATCAGCATCAGGACCAGGGTCAGGCCTAAAATCAGGAAACCGTGGTGAATGAAAAGCTGCAGGTCGATCAGCATGCCGATGCTGACGAAAAACAGACCCAGCAGAATGTCCCGGAAAGGTCGGATATCGGCTTCAATCTGATGTCGATAGTGGCTTTCACCCAGTAGCATGCCGGCCAGGAAGGCGCCGAGCGCAGGGGACAGGCCCAGCAGGTGGGTGAGCCAGGCGGTGAGCAGCACGATCACCAGCGCCAGCAACACAAACAGCTCTGCCGAGCGCGACGCGGCCACCTCGTGGAACAGGCGCGGCAGCAGGAAGCGACTGGCAAACAGAAGCCCCAGAAACAGGATCACAGTCTTGCCCAAGGTAACCGGCAAGGCCCAATACCAGGCCTGGTCGCTGCTGCCGGCGAACACCGGCACCAGGGTCAGCAACAGTACCGCGACCACGTCCTGAAACAGCAGTACGCCAATGGCATTCTGCCCGTGACGACTGAAGATTTCCCCCAGGCTAGTCAGCTCTTTACTTACGATCGCCGTGGATGACAGGGCGAGTCCGGCACCGAGCAGGAACGCGCCGTTAAGGCTCATGCCAAAGGCATACAGCAGGCCGCCCAGCGCCACTGCCGAACACAGCACTTGCAGGCTGCCCAGGCCAAATACCACCCGACGCAGCTTGAGCATCTTGGGCAGCGAGAACTCCAGCCCCAGGGAAAACAGCAAAAACACCACTCCAAGCTCTGCCAGGTCAGGCAGATCGGGGCTGTCATTGATCCAGTCGAGGGCGGTGGGACCTACAAACAGGCCGACACACAGGTAACCCAGCACCGGCGGCAGCTTCAGGCGCCGGAACAGGGCAATGACCACCAGTGACGAGGCAAGGATGATTAACAGATTGGCAAACACGAAAGGCTTCCTTGGCAGGTCGGGAAAAAGGTCGCGAGCATCCGGCAAATACGAAGGTCTGTCGCTGATGTGGGTCAAGCGTAGTCGCAAGCAGGGGAATAGAGCGATTGTATTGGCAAATCAGGCATACGGCTGCGGCTATCTGCTACGGGTCGACGTCACCGGGCCAGGCTCTTAAGATAAACACTTTATTTCTAAGGTCGTTATTTATGCCTCCCGAATGCCAATTGTTCGGCACCCTGGGTTGTCACCTGTGTGAACTGGCCGAAGCGGTTTTAATGCCCTTGGTCGAGCATGGGTTGATGGTCGAGCTGGTCGATATTGCTGACAGCGACTCGTTGTTTGAAAGCTACGGCTTGCGTATTCCGGTATTGCGCCGGGTCGATACGGGCCAGGAGTTGGGCTGGCCGTTTGATACTGCGCAGGTGGTCAATTTTCTTGGATAAACCTGCATAATCACCGGCTGCATTTTCCGCTCGAGACCCTTTATGTCGTCCCAGGCTTTCATCGCCGCTGAGCATCAAGCCAGTACCTTGCACCTGCCGCCAGGCAGATGGTTGACGGTGCTCGACTGCCTGAGTGAACACTTCAGTGCCATCAGCCGCGAACAGTGGCTTGACCGTATCGCCCGTGGCCGGGTGCTGGATGCCGACGGTGCGCCTATCAGCCCGCAGCTGGCGTACCGGGAAGGCCTGCGCATTCATTACTTTCGCGAAGTGCCCAACGAAACGCCCATTCCGGTGCAGGAAACCATCCTGTATGCCGATGAGCATCTGGTGGTGGCGGACAAACCGCACTTCCTGCCGGTGACCCCGGGCGGTGAGTATGTCGAGCAAACACTGCTGCGGCGCTTGATCCGCACCCTGGGCAACCCCCATCTGGTGCCCCTGCACCGTATCGACCGGCACACGGCGGGCCTCGTGCTGTTTTCTGCCAATCCGGACACTCGTTCGGCGTATCAGTCGTTGTTTCCCACGCGCAAGATCGACAAACGCTATGAGGCCATTGCTCGCGCATTGCCTGAACTTGAGCTGCCGCTGGTGCATAAAAGCCGCCTGGTGGAGGGCGAGCCTTTTTTCCGCATGAAAGAAGGGTCGGGCGCCAGCAATACCGAGACCCTGGTCGACGTTTGTGAGAAAAACGGTGAGTTGTGGCGTTATGCGTTGTACCCCGTCACCGGGAAAAAGCATCAGTTGCGGGTGCATATGGCGGCGCTGGGGGCAGGGATATGCAATGACCCGTTCTACCCGGACGTGATCAGGGACGCTGTCGATGACTACGCCGAGCCGCTGAAACTGCTGGCCCAGAGTTTGCGCTTTGTTGATCCGCTCACGGGAGAAGCACGCTTTTTCGAGAGCAGGATTCATCTGGACTGGTAAAACAAAACCCGCACTAGGCGGGTTTTGTTTTAAGACCAGAGAGCGGTATTACAGCTCTTTAACGGTACGAATCTGGTCTTTGTTGATGCGGGTTTCTTTACCGTCCAGTTGCTTGAACTGGTAGAAGCCTGAGTCGTCATCGTATTTTGGCGCGTCGACAGTCTGGATTTCGCGACCGTCGTTCAGGGTGATCACCGAAGGCGAGGAGCAGCCGGCAAGGGCGGCCATGCCAGCAGCGAGCATCAGGGCGGCGAGAGTCCGGTGAGTCATTGTGTATCTCCAACAAGTGAATGTGCTGTTAATGATTACTGTCCTTGAGACGTATACATCGTCTGCAAGTTCCATTGCTAGCCCCAGGCAGACACTGGCGCGGATTATTTCAGCCAGTCCGGGGTATTGAAATTGGCCAGCCGCGGGTCATTTTCGGCGCATTGCCAGGCCCGTGCATTGAGCTGGAGCATGATTTTGCGCGGGCTGCGTTCACCTGCCTGCCAGGCGGCCTCGAATACATCTTTCAGTGCTGTGGGGATCACGCATAACAGCGGTTCCCAGTGCTCCCCGTGGCGCACCATCAGCGGCTGATCGGGATGTTGAGCGGCAGCGCCCAGCAGGGCATCGAGCAACCCGCGGTCGATTTTCGGTACATCGCAGGGCAACACCAGCAAGTGTGAGTGGCGGGCCACGGCCAGCCCGGCGCGGATCCCCGCCAACGGCCCGGCAAAGTCATCATTGCCATCACTGACCAGTTGATCGGCCAGGCGGGTGTACTGTTCGTGGTTGCGATTGCACGAAATGATCAGGTCATCGGTCAGCGGGCGGGTGACGCGCTGGGCATACGCGATCAGCGGCTGACCCTGCCATCTCACCAGCCCCTTGTCCTGACCGCCCATGCGCTGGCCACGGCCACCTGCCAGCAGCAAGATGGAGCATTGAAACCGGTTCATATGGAACTCCGCGCAACCAGGCAAAAGAAGCGCTGTGATATAACACCGGGCTGTTTCTCCTACAACTGGACCTCGTCTATGAAAGCCAAGGTTGATGCACCTTTCGTACCTTTGAATATCGCCGTTCTTACCGTCAGTGACACTCGAACCCTGGAAACGGACACTTCGGGTCAGGTTTTTGTCGATCGCCTGCGTGATGCCGGGCACAACCTGGCGGCACGGGTGTTGCTCAAGGATGACCTGTATAAAATCCGCGCCCAGGTCGCCACCTGGATCGCCGACGATGGGGTGCAGGTGGTGCTGATTACCGGCGGCACAGGTTTTACTGCACGCGACAGCACGCCAGAAGCCGTCAGTTGTCTGCTGGACAAGCAAGTAGATGGCTTTGGTGAACTGTTCCGCCAGATCTCCGTGGCCGATATCGGCACTTCGACCGTGCAGTCCCGTGCTCTTGCCGGCTTGGCCAACGGTACGCTGGTGTGCTGCCTGCCGGGTTCGACCAACGCTGTACGCACCGGTTGGGACGGGATATTGGCCGAGCAACTGGATTCCCGTCATCGCCCCTGCAACTTCGTCGCCCACTTGAAGCAGGCACCGGCCTGTGAAACCCGTGGATAAGCCGGGCCGAACTGGCGCGCTGATGCCCGTCGAGGTGGCACTTGAGCGTTTGCTGGCACTGGCTGAGTCGGCGCCGATCCTTGATACCGAATCGGTTCCGGTGGGCGCAGGGGATGGCCGCGTACTGGCCCACGACTTGATTGCAAGCCTTGATCTTCCCCCTTGGCCCAACAGTGCAATGGACGGTTATGCGTTGAACCTGGGCGACTGGTCCGGGGAACCGCTAACCGTTAGCCAGCGAATTTTTGCCGGTACTGCCCCGGAGCCACTGGCGCCAGGCACCTGTGCACGCATTTTTACTGGTGCCCCGGTACCTGCGGGCGCGGACTGCGTCGAAATGCAGGAAAATGCCGTGGTGCAAGCTGACGGACGAGTGGTATTTACCCATGCCTTGCGTGCAGGTCAGAACATTCGTCCTAAGGGGCAGGAAACCACCATTGGTGAGGTAGTCCTTACTGCGGGGACGCGCTTGGGGCCGATCGAGCAGGGGCTGGCAGCATCCCTGGGCTGCGCCGAGCTGCGAGTCATGCGACGGGTCAAGGTGGCGGTGTTATCCACTGGCGATGAACTGATCGAGCCCGGGCAGTCGTTGGGCCCGGGGCAAATCTACAACAGCAACCGCATAGTGCTGTGCAGCTGGTTGGCGCGCATGGGGTGTGAAGTGGTCGATGGGGGGATTCTGCCTGATGACTTGCCCGCCACCCGCCAACGCTTGGGTGAGTTGGGAACGGTTGACCTGATTTTATCCACCGGCGGAGTGTCGGTCGGTGAGGCAGACTTTTTGGGCATTGCGTTGCGCGAAGAGGGCGAGCTGGCGCTGTGGAAGTTGGCAATCAAGCCGGGCAAACCCCTGACCTGCGGGCATTTTCGCGGTGTGCCGGTGATCGGCCTGCCAGGTAACCCTGCCTCGACTCTGGTGACGTTCGCGTTGCTGGCACGGCCTTATCTGCTGCGCCTGCAAGGCGTGCAGGCTGTCGAACCGCTGAAGTTCCAGGTGCCTGCAGGATTTGTCTGGCCCAAGCCGGGCAATCGTCGCGAGTACCTGCGCGGGCGTTTGGAGCAAGGGCGTGCGGTGATTTACAAAAACCAGAGTTCAGGCGTGTTGCGCAGCGCGGCATGGGCTGAAGGGCTGGTGGAAGTCCTTGAGGATTGCACCCTGGCCGAAGGCGACCGGGTGGGGTTTATCCCGTTGAGTGAAGTGCTGGGCTAGCACTGTTGCGTCACCCGTGGGAGCGGGCTTGCTCGCGATTGCGGGTGATCGCCATCGCGAGCAAGCCCGCTCCCACAATGATCTCAGACAGGCGCGCGCCCATAGATATCAGTCAGGCGCACGATGTCGTCTTCGCCCACATACTCGCCGCTTTGCACTTCGATCATGACCAGTTCAGCCTCCCCGGTGTTGCCCAGCCGGTGTGGGCTGCCGGGTTTGATAAAGGTGGACTCGTTGGTTTCGAGGGTGAAGTCCAGGCCATCATTGTTCACTTCGGCCCTGCCACTGACCACAATCCAGTGTTCGCTGCGCCGTTGGTGCACCTGCAGGGACAGCGCGGCTCCGGGCTTGACCACGATGCGTTTGATCTTGAACCCCGGACCTTCCTCCAGCACGGTGTAGGTGCCCCACGGGCGGGTGACAGTGCGGTGCAGGCGATAGGCGTCGTGGCCCTGGAGTCTGAGTGTTCGGGCGATGTGCCTGACGTCCTGGCTGCGTCGGGCGTCGGCCACGAGCAGAGCATCCGGCGTATCGATAATGATCAGGTCGTTTAGTCCGACCCCGCCCACCAACCGTTTCGGCGAATCGATGTAGCAGTTGTGTACATCGTGCAGTACGTTTTCGCCAGTACACTGGTTGCCATTGGCGTCGGCCGGGGTCAGCTCGCGCACCGCCTGCCATGAGCCTATATCACTCCAGCCCAGCTGGCAGGGCACTACGGCAACTTTTTGCGAGCGCTCCATCACGGCGTAGTCTATGGAGATATCGGGCACCAGGGCGAAACTCGGGCTGTCCAGTTCGAGGTGGCGTTGTTGTTTGCCCTCAAACATCTGGCTGTGATCAAGGCAGTGGGTCACGGCATCCAGTACCAGAGGCGCATGGGCCCTGAATTCTTGCAGTACGCTGTCGGCGCGCATGCAGAACATGCCGCTGTTCCACAGATGCAGGCCGCCGTCGAGGTAGCCCTGGGCCGTTTTGGTGTCCGGTTTTTCAACAAACTGCGCCACTTCAAAGCCATCCTGGTTCAGCTTCTGGCCTTTTTCTATATAACCAAAGCCGATTTCGGCCCGGGTTGGCAGTATGCCAAAGGTCACCAGCCAGCCCTCGTCGGCCAGTTTGCGGGCGTTGTCGACGGCCCGGCCGAAGGCGGCAATATCGGTGATCAGATGGTCGGCGGGGAGCACCAGCAACTGCGTATCACCGCCGTAGCGCTGCGCAATCTGCAAGGCGGCTGCGGCAATCGCCGGGGCAGTATTGCGGCCAAATGGCTCGAGGATAAAGTCCAGCTCGATGCCGTCCATGCACTGTGCGCGGTAATCATCAAGCGTGCGAAAAAACACCTCCCTGTTGGTTACGGTCAGCAACGGGCCAACGTCACGCAGGCCGGTTGCGCGGGCAAAGGTCTTTTGCAGCAGGCTCTGACCATCGGGCAGGCACATAAAGGGTTTGGGCATGGCCTCGCGCGACACTGGCCATAGCCGGGTGCCAGCGCCACCGGCGATGATGCAGGGAACCAGTGTGCTCATACAGAACGCCTCTAGAATCATTGGACAACTTACAGGGGTTGAAGTCTGACCGGTTCTGCGCTTTTGATCGAGCCGTGAAGGTTAAATCACGGGTGCATGGGCCTTTTCGGTCTGGCTGTTGTCCAAGCAATCAGACCGTTATGTCGAGGGATGGAATATGAGTGCAGGTAAGGCTTTTTTGATTTTGCACGGCAAGCAGGCGCTCAACGAAGACGTGCGCGCTGCCGTTGAGCAGCAGCGGGCGGCGGGGTGGGAACTGGCGGTGCGGCTGACCTGGGAGGCCGGGGATGCGCAGCGTCTGGTACGCGAGGCGCTGGAGGGCGGCTACACCCGGCTGATTGCCGGTGGCGGCGATGGCACTTTGCGTGATATTTGCGAGGCGATGGCACTGGCCGATACCGAGGCCAGCCTGGTGCTGTTGCCGTTGGGCACCGCCAATGACTTTGCCCGGGCGGCCGGTGTGTCCCTGGAGCCCGCTCAAGCCCTGGCCTTGCTCGATGTGCCAGCCTGTCCCATCGATCTGGGTGAAGTCGACGGCCAGTTGTTTTTGAACATGGCCACCGGTGGCTTTGGTAGCCAGGTCACCGCCAATACCTCCGAAGACCTGAAAAAGGTACTGGGCGGCGCTGCCTATCTGTTTACCGGGCTGTCGCGCTTTACTGAGCTGCACGCGGCCTATGCCGAGCTACAGGGGCCGGACTTTCACTGGCAAGGCGAGTTGCTGGCGCTGGGCATCGGCAACGGTCGTCAGGCCGGGGGCGGGCAAGTCCTGTGCCCTGAGGCGCTGGTCGATGATGGCATGCTGGATATCAGCATTTTGCCTGCACCCACGGAAATCGTCGGCACGCTCAAAAGCCTGATGACCGAAGGCTGGGGGCTGGATAACCTGTTTGTCCGCGCGCGTTTGCCCTGGGTCGAGATCAAGGCCGCCGAAGGGCTGGCGATCAACCTCGATGGTGAGCCGCTTGCGGGCGATGCGATGCGCTTTGCCGTGCGCAAGGGCGCTTTGAAGGTCCACTTACCCCAGGGGTCGCCTTTGCTGGGCCAGTCAGAACTGTGGGTTGGTTGATAGCTAAACGATATCAAGGTCCTGGGAATCCGGCCGATAAGGTCAGGCATCAAGTACCTACCCCAGGAGTTACTCATGGCCGGCATTCTCGACACGGTAGACCAGCGCACTCAACTGGTCGGTGAAAACCGACTGGAACTTCTCATGTTTCGTCTGGCCGGCAGGCAGTTGTTCGCGATCAACGTGTTCAAGGTGCAAGAAGTCCTGCAATTGCCAAAACTGACCTTGATGCCGCACCGCCATCCCCATGTGTGCGGCGTGGTCAACCTGCGCGGTAAAACCCTGCCGGTGATCGACCTGTCCCAGGCCATCGGCATGCGTGCGCTGGTGCCGGGCCCGGACAGCACCATTATCGTCACCGAGTACAACCGCTCGGTGCAGGCCTTCCTGGTGGGCGGGGTTGACCGTATCGTCAATATGAACTGGGAGGCCATCCTGCCTCCACCCGCCAGTGCCGGGCGCAGTCATTACCTGACGGCCATCAGTAAGGTCGAGGAGCAATTGGTCGAGATCATCGACGTGGAAAAAGTTCTTGCCGAAATCGTGCCGTACAACGCCAAAGTCTCGCGCGAGAAGCTTGCCGATCCGATCTTCGAGCAAGTGCGCGGGCGTGAAGTGCTGCTGGTCGACGATTCCAGTGTAGCGCTGGCGCAACTGCGTGAAACGCTTTCGCAACTGGGGGTCAAGATGCATATCGCCAGCGATGGTTTGAAGGCGCTGAACATGCTCAAGGGCTGGGCCGATACCGGGCAGGTAATGACCGACAAGTTGCTGATGATCTTCACCGATGCCGAAATGCCGGAAATGGACGGTTACCGGTTGACCACTGAAATCCGTAATGACCCGCGTTTGCGCGCGCTGTATGTGGTGTTGCATACCTCGTTGTCCGGCAGCTTTAACGAGTCGATGGTGAAAAAGGTCGGGTGCGACAATTTTCTGTCCAAATTCCAGCCGGACAAGCTGGTGGATGTCGTACGCCAGCGCCTGATACTGGACCAACAACCTGCTTGAAGTCCCGCACCTTTGCATCAGTGATCGGCTCGTATACTGTGGCTTTTTTAACCCCGCAGGGAGCTGAGTCATGCTGCGTCTAAGCGCGCTTTATCGTTTTCCACTTAAATCCGGCAAAGGTGAAAGCTTGCCTCTGGCCACGCTGGACAAGCTGGGGCTGGTGGGCGATCGACGCTGGATGTTGGTGGATGAAGCCAGCGGGCGGTTTCTGACCCAGCGTGCCGACCCCAAAATGAGTCAGCTGTCTGCGCTGTGGAATGTCGCCGGTGGCTTGACCTTGAATGCCGAAGGGTTCGAGGCACTGGAGGTCGCAGTGCCGGATGCCGACACCGACCTGCGTGGCGTGACGATATGGCGCGACACCTTGCGTGTACCGGATGCAGGGGATGCTGCTGCTGACTGGCTAAGCCGCTTTGTAGAAAAGCCGGTGCGGCTGGTGCATGTGCCACTGCAAAGGGCGCGCACCACGGAGTCGGGCTACGGCCGGGATGATGACCAGGTTGCGTTCGCCGATGGTTATCCGCTTTTGCTGATTGGCCAGGCATCGCTGGATGATATTTCGCACAAGATCGGCCGGCCGATGGACATGCTGCGCTTTCGCCCCAACCTGGTGATCGAAGGCAGCGAAGCCTTTGCCGAAGACGGCTGGAAGCGTATCCGCATCGGCGATGTCGAGTTCCGCGTGGTCAAGTCCTGCTCGCGCTGCATCCTCACTACTGTTGATCCGCATACAGGGGTGCGTGATGAACAGCGCGAACCGCTGGCGACCCTGATGACCTACCGCAAGCAGGAAAACGGCACCATGTTCGGTCAGAACCTGGTTAACGAGGGTAATGGCGTTCTGGAAGTCGGCATGCCGGTAACAATCCTGGAGTAGCCAAGCCCTGTAGCAGCTGCCTCGTTCCTTCGGCAGCTGCTACAGGCTACCTGTCACTGATCATCAAAATAGCGCTCATGCCAGTCCACTACAGGCTGTGGCGCATTGAGCTTTTGCCCGTAGATCACCGAATAAGACAACACGTTCTGCACGTACTGGCGGGTTTCGTCGAACGGGATGCTCTCGATCCACACGTCGAAGCCCAGGTGGTTGGCACCCTTGAGCCACTGGCGCACACGTCCCGGCCCGGCGTTGTAAGCCGCTGAAGCCAGCACCCGGTTGCCGTTGAACTGGCCATGCACCTGGCTCAGGTAAGCAGCACCCAGCTGGATGTTCTTGTCGGGGTTAAGCACTTGCTGCGGCGAGGCCAGCGGGATGCTGAATTTTCGTGCGGTCTCTTTGGCGGTGGCGGGCATCAACTGCATCAGGCCGCTGGCGCCAACGCCGGAGCGGGCGTCATCCATAAAGGCACTTTCCTGACGGGTGATGGCGAATACCCAGCTGGAGTGCAAGCCGCGGAGTTTGGCTTCGCGCACCAGAGTATCGCGGTGGGCCATCGGGAAGCGAATGTCCAGGTCATCCCAGTACTGGGCCTGGCTGATGGTGCGGATAGCCGGGAAATACCACTTGAGGTCGTAAGCCAGCTTGGCCTGGGCGACCATTTCGTCACGGCTGAACAGGCGACTGACGTAATACCACTCACGACGACCATCGACCACCTGGCCGCGGTCATGGAATTCAAGTGCGCGCTGCACGCCTGGCGTATTGCGCACTTTTTTGATCAGTTGCGGGCTGAGCACCAGCGGCCGGTTGTTGAGTTGATAAGGGGTTTGCGCCCGGTCAGCGGCCAGGAACCCGTAGAAATCACGTTCGTTGGCGACTTTTTTGAACAGGACCTGAGCTTGCGGGTTTTTGGGTTCGGCCAGTTCAAGGCTGCGGGCCTGCCAGTAGCGCCAGCGGCTGGTGGTTGCCAAGTCTTGTGGGAGTTTGCGGGTGAGCTGGTAGGCATCTTCCCAGCGGCCCAGACGCAGCAGCAGACGCAGGCGCCACTCGGTGACGGTATTGTCCCGCAGTTCGGGGTCGTACTGGGTCATGATGTCCAGGCCGCGGCTGTCGTAGCGGCGGGCGAACGTCAGGCCGATTTCCCGGGCGATGGCGACTTTTTCATCGCGGGAAAAATGCATGTTGGTGGCGTAGGTGTCGAGCAGGGACGCGGCTTTTTCCGGGTCCTGACGTGCCAGGCGGCGCAGGCCCAGGCCTACGGCGTCAGACATGGCCTCGCTGGCCGGGGCAAAACGTGACGGCTGGCTGAGCATGTCGGGTTTTTGCGCCACGTCAATCATCAGCCGGGCTTGTGGGCCAAGCGTATTGAGGCCGTTGGCGAGTTGCGTGGCCAGGGCGTAATTACGTGCTTCAGCGGCCAGTTTGACCCGCTGCCAGCGTTTTTGCTCGGTCAGCTGGCCTGCCGCGGCCCATTGGCTGAACAGGGCATCGCAGGCGGCCGGTTGCGCCTTGCCGACCATCCAGAGTTTTTCTGCGCTGGCATAACCCTCGGCCTTGCAGTTGTGTTGCAACTCATATTGGCCGTTGAGGCAGTCCAGCTCGGTGAAGTTGAGCTTGGGGTCGTAGTACTTTGCGAAAGTGGCCCAGTCGCCACGGTCTGCCAGCCAGCGCAGCCAGCGCAGTTTCATCCAGTTGGCTTGCGGCAGGTCGCCATGTGCGGCGAGAAACTGTTCGATTTCTGTGTTGCTTGCGGACTTCAGGCGTGCGGTCAACTCGTCATAGGCCAGATACGGCGTAAGCGGGTAGCTGCGCAAGGCTGCGGAATTTTGAAAGTAAGGGCCGGAATCGCCTTTGGCCAAGGCGCGCTTGGCCTGGTCGTAGAGCTGGCGTTGTTGGGTCAGGTCTGCGCCATGGGCGGCTTGCACGGCGCAGCTGGTGAGAAGCAGGCAGGATAAAAAGTTGAAGAGACGACTGCGCATGAGGCTTCCGTACTGATAAAAAACGTGACGAGCGCAGGCCGAACCTGCACTGATTATTTCGTAGCTTAGCCTTTTGCCAGCGACGCGTGAACGTCTTGGCGGCCAACCATAGCAACTTGGCACTAAATGAAGGCAAGACGGCACCGTACAAGAAATACCCGGCCGCCCGGGGGTTCAAATCAGGTAGAATGCGCGCCCAGTTTTTGGAGAAGCTCATGACCCTGCTCAAATTCAGCGATGTGTCCCTTGCTTTCGGCTCTATGCCGTTGTTGGACAAGGTGTCCTGGCAGATCGCCCGTGGAGAGCGGGTGTGCATCATCGGCCGCAACGGTACCGGCAAGTCCAGCATGATGAAGCTGGTTAAAGGTGATCAAAAACCCGATGACGGCTCTGTTTGGCGCGCGCCCGGCCTCAAGATTGGCGAATTGCCGCAAGAGTTGCCGGTTGCCGACGAGCGGACTGTATTCGACGTTGTGGCCGAAGGCCTGGACGGTGTTGGCGAGTTACTGGCCCAGTACCATCACTTGAGCCAGAACATCGTCACCGATGCTGACCTGGACAAGCTGATGCACGTCCAGCAAGACCTCGAAGCCCGTGATGGCTGGCGCTTGCAGCAATTGGTGGACAGCACCCTGAGCCGCCTGCAATTGCCTGCCGACAAAACCCTGGCCGAATTGTCCGGCGGCTGGCGTCGTCGCGTCCTGCTTGCACAGGCTCTGGTTTCCGAACCGGATCTGCTGCTGCTCGACGAACCGACCAACCACCTGGATATCGGCGCAATCGCGTGGCTGGAAGAGGCCCTCAAGGACTTCCAGGGCGCGGTTCTGTTTATTACCCATGACCGTTCATTCCTGCAGAACCTGGCCACCCGGATTCTGGAGCTGGACCGTGGCGGCCTGATCGACTGGAATGGCGACTACGCCAGTTTCCTGGTGCACAAGGAAGCTACCCTGGCCGCGGAAGAAACCGCCAATGCGCTGTTCGACAAGCGTCTGGCTCAGGAAGAAGTCTGGATCCGCCAGGGCATCAAGGCCCGCCGCACCCGTAACGAAGGCCGCGTGCGCGCCCTGAAAGAACTGCGCGTAGAGCGCAGCGAACGTCGCGAGCGTACCGGCAAGGCGAATATCCAGCTGGACACGGCAGACAAGTCCGGCAAGCAAGTGATGGTGCTGGAAAACGTCAGCTTTGCTCACCCGGGTGGTCCGTTCCTGCTCAAGGACTTCTCGATGGTGCTGCAGCGCGGCGACCGTATCGGTCTGCTGGGTGCCAACGGTACCGGTAAAACCACGCTGCTCAAGCTGATGCTGGGCGGCCTGGTGCCAACTGAAGGTACGGTTGAAGAGGGCACGCGTATCGACGTGGCTTACTTCGATCAGCTGCGCCATCAGCTGGATCTGGAAAAAACCGTGATCGACAACGTGGCCGAAGGCCGCGACTTTATCGATATCGACGGCCAGAGCCGTCACGTGCTCAGCTACCTGGGTGACTTCCTGTTCAGCCCTCAGCGTGCCCGCACGCCGGTCAAGGCGCTGTCGGGTGGTGAGCGTGCGCGTCTGTTGCTGGCCAAGCTGTTCAGCAAGCCGGCCAACCTGCTGGTGCTCGATGAGCCGACCAACGACCTCGACGTTGAAACCCTGGAGCTGCTTGAGGAGGTGCTGCTGACCTTCAAGGGCACTGTGCTGATGGTCAGTCACGACCGGGCATTCCTCGATAACGTGGTGACCAGCACCCTGGTTTTCCAGGGCGAAGGCAAGGTTCGCGAGTACGTGGGCGGTTATCAGGACTGGCTGCGTCAGGGCGGTTCACCGCGCCTGCTGGGCGTGACCGAGAGCAAGTCGGGCAAAGCCGACCTCAACTCGGCCGTGGTCGAGGCTGCACCGGCACCTGTGGCTGCTCAGCCTGCTCCTGCGGCGAAAAAGAAACTCAGCTACAAGCTGCAGCGTGAGCTGGAAGCCCTGCCGGCCGATATCGACGCCAAGGAACAGGCCATTGCTGCGGTTGAAGCAGAAATGGCTGACGCTGGTTTCTATCAACTGCCTGCGGCCAAAACCGCGGAAGTGATTGCCAAGCTTGAAACATTGCAAGCCGAGCTTGAGCAGCTGGTTGAGCGCTGGGCCGAGCTGGATGCCTGATTGACCCCGTGCTGAACTGAAAAAGCCCGGCCCTTTTATAAGGGGCCGGGCTTTTTTGTGGTTGCTGCAGATAAACTCAGTCAGGTTTTTTCAGGCTGACCGCCAGCACGTCGCACGGTGCACCATGCAGTACGTCGTTGGCGGTCGAGCCCAGCAGCAGGGCGAGGCCGTGGCGGCCGTGGCTGCCAACCACGATCAGGTCGCAGTTTTGCGCTTTGGCCAGGGCATGGATTTCCTGGCGCGGCTGGCCGTAGTTCAGGTGGCAGTAGTCCTTGTGCAGCTGCGGGTATTTGGCGATCAGGCGTTCAAGGCGTTCCTTGGCCTGGTCGAATTGTTGCTGCTGCAGTTGCGAGAGATCCATTGGCACATCGCCGCCGAACGCCATCGCCATCGGTTCGACGATATGGATCAGTGACAATTTGGCGCCGTTGGCCTTGGCGCTTTCACTGGCGCGGTTGATCACGGGGTCACATTCGTCGGTCAGGTCGACGGCGACCAGGATATGTTCGTAGGGCATGTGGGGTGCTCCTGTAGATGGCGATTAATTATGAGTATGGCCCTTTTCCAGAGCCTTGGTTCAAGTCTGGGTCATGCGTTTATCAAGCAGTGAGAGTACAGATATGACGGTATGGATAGTGGTGTCAATCCTGGCACTGGTTCTGAGTCCCCTGGCGTGGTTGCGCCCGTCCCGGGGGCAAAGTGGTCGGATGGACCTGCGCATGGAGGCGCGGCGCATGGGGTTGTCCATGCAGCTGGCGCCTCAGGAGTGGCCGCACTGGCTTGAGCCGCAACCGCCCGGTTCCTGCGCGCAGTACCACCGTCCGCGCCGCAGTACTAAACCTGATGTTTGGTGCTATTGGCAATCGGCACCGGGAAAATGGCTCAATCGCTGGCAGGAAGAATGCGAGGACGAGCGCCTGCTGGCGCAGTTTCGCAAGCTGCCAGCCAATGTCTACAAGGTTGAGGCCGATAAACAAATGATTGTGCTGGTCTGGGGCGAGAAGGGCGAGGCTCAGGTGCTCAAGGCCATTGACGAGGTGCTCAAGGCGCTGGCATGACCCTTGTGGGGGCGGGCTTCCCGCGATGGAATCGGCGGGGTGTGGCAGACAAACCGCGGCGTCTGAATCGCGAGCAAGCCCGCTCCCACACTTTTCACCTGCAAGGCGCCGCAATGGTTTCGGGCGCTCATAGCGCAGGTGTCTAAACTGACTGCCGGGTCGTTTTGTCATCATTGTTTTGGACAATTGACAATCGATCGCTTTTCCGTGAAGGTGTCGACACCCAAATCAAACGGGCGTATGAATTGAGTGTTTGTCGTGTCGGACGATGCTTGTTCAATCCCGATTATCGCGTTGGCGGGTGTGCCTGGCGGATTGGCAACAGCATTGACGCAAAGGTCAGTGACAGCCAGACGCTAGCTTCTGACGTGTACTGTTCAGCTTCCATATCCTGGAGATCAGTTGATGATTTACGAAGGTAAAGCCATCACGGTTACGGCTCTTGAAAGTGGCATCGTCGAACTCAAGTTCGACCTCAAGGGTGAGTCCGTCAACAAGTTCAACCGTCTAACCCTGAACGAATTGCGTCAGGCAGTAGATGCGATCAAGGCAGATGCTTCGGTCAAGGGTGTCATCGTTTCCAGCGGTAAAGACGTGTTTATCGTCGGCGCCGACATCACCGAATTCGTTGAAAACTTCAAATTGCCGGATGCCGAGCTGATTGCCGGCAACCTGGAAGCCAACAGAATCTTCAGCGATTTCGAAGACCTCAACGTACCTACCGTCGCTGCCATCAATGGCATCGCGTTGGGCGGCGGTCTGGAAATGTGCCTGGCAGCCGACTTCCGGGTCATGGCTGACAGCGCCAAGATCGGCCTGCCGGAAGTCAAGCTGGGTATCTACCCGGGCTTTGGCGGCACCGTGCGTCTGCCACGCCTGATCGGCGTTGATAACGCGGTTGAATGGATTGCCTCCGGCAAGGAAAACCGCGCAGAAGACGCTCTGAAAGTAGGTGCCGTTGATGCTGTGGTCACCGCTGACAAGCTGGGCGCAGCTGCCCTGGACCTGATCAAGCGCGCCATCAGTGGTGAGCTGGACTACAAGGCCAAGCGTCAGCCGAAGCTGGAAAAGCTCAAGCTCAACGCAATCGAACAAATGATGGCGTTCGAAACCGCCAAAGGTTTCGTGGCTGGCCAGGCCGGCCCGAACTACCCGGCCCCGGTTGAAGCGATCAAGACCATCCAGAAAGCCGCGAACTTCGGTCGTGACAAGGCGCTGGAAGTGGAAGCTGCAGGTTTTGCCAAACTGGCCAAGACCTCCGCTTCAAACTGTCTGATCGGCCTGTTCCTGAACGATCAGGAACTGAAGAAAAAAGCCAAGATCTACGACAAAATCGCCAAAGACGTGAAGCAGGCCGCCGTTCTTGGTGCAGGCATCATGGGTGGCGGTATTGCCTATCAGTCGGCCTCCAAAGGCACGCCGATCCTGATGAAGGACATCAACGAACACGGCATCGAGCAAGGGCTGGCTGAAGCCGCCAAGTTGCTGGTGGGTCGCGTTGATAAAGGTCGCATGACTCCGGCGAAAATGGCCGAAGTACTGAACGGTATTCGTCCTACTCTGTCCTACGGCGATTTCGGCAACGTCGACCTGGTGGTCGAAGCGGTAGTCGAGAACCCGAAGGTCAAGCAAGCGGTACTGGCGGAAGTGGAAAACCATGTTCGCGAAGACGCCATCCTGGCTTCCAACACTTCGACCATTTCCATCAGCCTGCTGGCCAAGGCCCTCAAGCGTCCGGAAAATTTCGTCGGCATGCACTTCTTCAACCCGGTGCACATGATGCCGCTGGTTGAAGTGATTCGTGGCGAGAAGTCCAGCGACCTGGCTGTTGCCACCACCGTTGCCTACGCCAAGAAAATGGGCAAGAACCCGATCGTGGTCAACGACTGCCCGGGCTTTTTGGTCAACCGCGTATTGTTCCCGTACTTCGGCGGTTTTGCCCGTCTGGTCAGTGCCGGTGTCGACTTTGTGCGCATCGACAAAGTAATGGAAAAATTCGGCTGGCCAATGGGCCCGGCGTACCTGATGGACGTGGTCGGCATCGACACCGGCCACCACGGTCGCGACGTGATGGCTGAAGGCTTCCCGGATCGCATGAAAGACGACCGCCGCTCGGCGATCGACGCTCTGTACGAGGCCAAGCGCCTGGGTCAGAAAAACGGCAAGGGCTTCTATGCCTACGAGGCTGACAAAAAGGGCAAGCAGAAGAAAGTCGTTGATTCCAGCGTACTTGAAGTGCTCAAGCCAATTGTTTACGAGCAGCGCGACGTGACCGACGAGGACATCATCAACTGGATGATGATTCCGTTGTGTCTGGAAACCGTACGCTGCCTGGAAGACGGCATCGTTGAAACCGCAGCCGAGGCCGATATGGGTCTGGTCTACGGTATTGGCTTCCCGCTGTTCCGTGGCGGCGCACTGCGCTACATCGATTCGATCGGTGTTGCAGAGTTCGTGGCCCTGGCCGATCAGTACGCTGAACTGGGCGCGCTGTACCACCCGACTGCGAAGCTGCGTGAGATGGCCAAGAACGGCCAGAGCTTCTTCGGTTAAGCGCCCCATTAGAGTGAGAGTGAAATTATGAGCTTGAATCCTAGAGACGTGGTGATTGTAGACTTCGGTCGCACCCCGATGGGCCGCTCCAAGGGTGGCATGCACCGCAACACCCGTGCTGAAGACATGTCTGCGCACTTGATCAGCAAAGTGCTGGAGCGCAACAACAAGGTTGACCCGAGCGAAGTGGAAGACGTGATCTGGGGCTGTGTGAACCAGACCCTGGAGCAGGGCTGGAACATCGCGCGCATGGCGTCGCTGATGACCCAGATCCCGCACACCAGCGCTGCACAGACCGTAAGCCGCCTGTGCGGCTCGTCCATGAGTGCCCTGCACACGGCTGCGCAAGCGATCATGACCGGCAACGGTGACGTTTTCGTGGTTGGCGGCGTCGAGCATATGGGCCGCGTGAGCATGATGCACGGCGTTGACCCTAACCCGCACATGTCGCTGTACGCGGCGAAAGCCTCGGGCATGATGGGTTTGACCGCTGAAATGCTGGGCAAGATGCACGGCATCACCCGCGAACAGCAGGACGCATTTGCAGTGCGCTCGCACCAGTTGGCGCACAAGGCGACGATTGAAGGCAAGTTCAAAGACGAAATCATCCCGATGCAGGGATATGACGAAAACGGCTTCCTGAAGATTTTCGACTACGATGAAACTATTCGTCCAGATACCACCCTGGAAAGCCTGGCGGCGTTGAAACCTGCTTTCAACCCTAAAGGCGGTACAGTGACTGCGGGCACGTCGTCGCAGATCACCGATGGTGCTTCGTGCATGATCGTGATGTCGGCTCAGCGTGCAAAAGACCTGGGCCTGGAGCCTTTGGCCGTTATCCGCTCCATGGCCGTTGCCGGTGTGGATCCTGCGATCATGGGCTATGGTCCAGTACCGGCTACGCAAAAAGCGTTGAAGCGTGCGGGCTTGAATATGGCTGATATCGACTTCATCGAGCTTAACGAAGCTTTCGCTGCACAGGCCCTGCCAGTGCTGAAAGATTTGAAAGTGCTCGACAAGATGAATGAGAAGGTTAACCTGCACGGCGGTGCCATCGCTCTGGGTCACCCGTTTGGATGTTCGGGCGCTCGTATCTCTGGCACTTTGCTCAATGTAATGAAGCAAAATGGCGGCACCTTCGGGTTGTCCACCATGTGCATTGGTCTTGGCCAGGGCATTTCCACCGTCTTCGAACGCGTCTAAGCGTTGCGATGATGGAAGCCGGGGCCTTGTGCCCCGGTTTTTGTTTTTAAGCGTTTTTATTTTTTTATTTTGCAGAGGGGCCGCAACATGCCGCTACAACCCGGGCTCTATCAACATTACAAAGGCCCTCAATATCGGGTATTCAGTGTGGCTCGCCACTCCGAAACCGAAGAGGATGTAGTGTTCTACCAAGCCCTGTATGGCGATTACGGCTTTTGGGTGCGCCCGCTGAGCATGTTCCTGGAGTCAGTCATTGTCGAGGGCGAACAGGTCCCGCGCTTTGCCCTGATTCAGGCCGAACCCAGCGTTTTTTCCCGGCCATAAGGCATGGTCGCGCAGAACCCTGTGCTTGACCTCACCTTGTAGCCACTATATATAGCGGTGCCGCGTCAGGCGCGAACCGCCTTTCACTTCTAGAATTCAGGAATTTTCTGATCCATGGGCAAATCGCTGGTCATTGTGGAATCCCCGGCTAAGGCCAAGACCATCAACAAGTACTTGGGTAACGAGTACGTGGTGAAGTCGAGTATCGGCCATATCCGAGACCTGCCCACCAGCGGTTCGGCTAGCGCCAGCAAAGAACCTGCTGCCAAGCGTGGTAAGGCTGCGGCCGGCGAGGCGCCGGCCCTGTCGCCAAAAGAGAAAGCTCAAAAGCAGCTGATCTCGCGCATGGGCGTCGATCCGGAACATGGCTGGAAAGCCAAGTACGAGATCCTCCCGGGCAAGGAAAAGGTCATCGAAGAGCTGCGCCGGCTCGCCAAGGATGCTGACACCATCTATCTCGCAACCGACTTGGATCGCGAGGGGGAAGCCATTGCCTGGCACCTGCGCGAAGCCATCGGGGGTGATGACAGCCGCTACAAGCGCGTGGTGTTCAACGAAATCACCAAAAAGGCGATTCAGGAAGCTTTTTCCAAGCCGGGTGAACTGGATATCAACCGGGTCAACGCTCAGCAGGCACGCCGTTTTCTCGACCGTGTAGTGGGTTACATGGTTTCGCCGCTGCTGTGGGCCAAGGTTGCCCGTGGCCTGTCGGCAGGCCGTGTGCAATCGGTGGCGGTGAAGCTGGTGGTGGAGCGTGAGCGCGAAATTCGTGCGTTCAACCCCGAAGAATACTGGGAAATTCACGCTGACCTTGGCACCGCCAAGGGTGCCAAGGTGCGCTTCGACGTTGCCCGCGAAAAAGGCGAGGCGTTCAAGCCGCTGAACGAAACCCAGGCCATGGCTGCCCTGGAGAAGCTCAAAGCTTCCAGCTACAGCATCGTCAAGCGTGAAGACAAACCGACCAGCAGCAAGCCGTCGGCGCCGTTTATCACGTCCACCCTGCAGCAGGCAGCGAGCAATCGCCTGGGCTATGGGGTGAAGAAAACCATGATGATGGCGCAGCGCTTGTATGAAGCGGGCTACATCACGTACATGCGTACCGACTCCACCAACCTGTCGGCCGATGCGGTCGAAATGGCACGCACCTACATTGAAGGCGAGTTCGGCGCGGACTACCTGCCGCCGGCAGCCAACGTGTATAGCAGCAAGGAAGGCGCACAGGAGGCTCACGAAGCGATTCGTCCTTCCGACGTCAACATGCACCCGAGCAAGCTGACGGGCATGGAGCGCGACGCTGAGCGCCTTTACGAGCTGATCTGGCGCCAATTCGTGGCATGCCAGATGCTGCCGGCCAAATACCTGTCGACCACCGTCACTGTGGCGGCCGGTGATTTTGAGCTGCGTGCCAAAGGTCGCATCCTCAAATTCGACGGTTACACCCGTGTGATGCCGCAAATTGCCAAGCCGGGCGACGACGATGTGCTGCCGGACATGGCCCAGGGCGATAAGCTCAAGTTGATCGAGCTTGATCCGAGCCAGCACTTCACCAAGCCACCTGCGCGTTACTCCGAGGCCAGCCTGGTAAAAGAGATGGAAAAGCGTGGCATCGGTCGTCCTTCGACCTATGCAGCGATCATCTCGACCATTCAGGATCGGGGGTACGTGGCGTTGCACAACCGCCGTTTCTACTCCGAAAAAATGGGCGATATCGTTACCGAGCGCCTGTCTGAAAGCTTCTCCGACCTGATGGACTACGGTTTTACCGCCGGCATGGAAGAGAACCTCGATGACGTTGCGCAAGGTGAGCGCGACTGGAAAAACGTCCTGGACGAGTTCTACGGCGACTTCAAGAAGAAGCTTGAAGTTGCTGCTGCGCCGGAAGGTGGTATGCGCGCCAACCAGCCAGTCATGACAGATATTCCGTGCAAGGAATGTGGTCGTCCGATGCAGATTCGTACGGCATCGACCGGCGTATTCCTGGGTTGCTCGGGCTACAGTCTGCCGCCGAAAGAACGCTGCAAGGCCACGGTCAACCTGGTGCCGGGCGATGAAATTGCCGCCGACGACGAAGGTGAATCCGAGTCGCTGGTACTGCTGGGCAAGCACCGTTGCCCGATTTGCAGCACGGCCATGGACGCTTACCTGCTGGACGAGAAGCACAAACTGCATATCTGCGGTAACAACCCGGATTGCGTTGGCTACGAGATCGAGGAAGGCAACTACCGGATCAAGGGCTACGAAGGGCCGAGCCTTGAATGCGACAAGTGCGGCAGCGAGATGCAGCTCAAAACCGGTCGTTTCGGCAAGTTCTTCGGCTGTACCAATGCCGAATGCAAAAACACCCGCAAACTGCTGAAAAGCGGTGAAGCGGCGCCGCCGAAAATGGATCCGGTGAAGATGCCGGAGCTCAAGTGCGAGAAGGTCAACGACACGTATATCCTGCGTGACGGCGCTTCGGGGTTGTTCCTGGCGGCCAGCCAGTTCCCCAAGAACCGCGAGACCCGAGCGCCGCTGGTGATTGAAATCATTCCGCACAAGGACGAGATCGATCCCAAGTACCATTTCCTGTGTGAAGCACCGAAGAAAGACCCGGATGGTCGCCCGGCGGTGATTCGCTACAGTCGCAAAACCAAAGAGCAGTACGTACAGACCGAAGTGGATGGCAAGCCGACTGGCTGGCGTGCGTTCTACGATGGCAAGAGCTGGAAGGTTGAAGACAAGCGTAAAGACAAAGACGCCTGATCCGAGCTGATAGCTGAATAAAAAACCGCGCAAGGGCTGCATGCCTTGCGCGGTTTTTTTTTGCCGGTTCCGGGCGTGGTTGTCGCCGCTGGAGCACTTTTTGTGGGAGCGGGCTTGCTCGCGATGGCATCGACACGGTATGACTGGAACACCTCAGCGCCTGCATCGCGAGCAAGCCCGCTCCCACACGTGACGTTAGGGAGCGTGGGCCTTGCGCCAGCACGCCCTGATCCCTGAGACTGCACGACCTGCCTTTACCCATCCGCTGTGGAGCGCCCGCATGGCTCACGAACTCTATACCCGCACCAATCAGAAGATCTATTTCGCCGGTCTGGCCCTGGAGGCCATGAACAAGGCGAGCGAAGGTCGGGCCATGAATGCCCAGGCGCTGGTTCAGGCCGAGCGCGAGGCGGCGGTATTCCATTTATATGGTGCCTTGCTAGGCCTGTGTCATGAAATTGCAGGCTTTTATCGCCTGTCACAAGCCAGCGCACCACGGGTTGAGTTGTTGCTCACCCGGCAGGTGCTGGACGAGAAAGCCATCCCTGAACTGGCAGAGCTGGTCGAGCTGGCTTGCGCGCCGCAAACCTGGCTGGCGCAGCTGATGGCCACCCATGCAGCGCTGTATCAGCCGCTGCAGGCGCCGAAAAAGGTCAAGGCAGATGTATTCCAGCCTTTGATCGATACGGTCAGCCTGGAGGACGAGGCGCCACATGAGCTAAGCCGCGAAACCATGGAAGAGTGGCGCCAGAATCTCAAGGCGCTGGCCATTCGGTTCCGTGATGGACTCAATGAGTGCTGAGGGTCATAAGCGAAACGGTACAGTCATTCATCAGTCTGTAGTACAAAGCGCACAGATCCTGGGAATTTCCCATAGGATGGCTGATATACTCCCACGCTTTCGTGGAGAACAAATTTATATGCCAACGTCCTTTCTAGAAATTGTCGAGTTGCCAGACGGCCGCATCGAGTTGCGCCGTGCTGAGGACGAAGGGTCTTTGGTCACGCTGAATTTTTCTGAAGATGCCAAGGCTTTTCTTCAGGGTCAGCACGTAGAGGTGGCCAAGGCCATGCTCAGCGTCGGCGTGCAAATGGCGGGTCGGCTGGCAGAAGGCGAGCTGGAAAAAGACGACGGGCCGCGCATTCTTCATTAATCGCCCCGCAACCCTGTGCCGCAGCCAGGCAAGTGCATTCTGCACTGGCCCTGTGGCAGCGTTGGTTGTTTAGCCCAGGCGAATATTCAGGCTTTGCCCGTGACCGGTGCGGGCTGCGCTGATCAACTGTTGGCGTGCAGCGCTGTTCAGCGGGTTGATCCAGCTGACAACGGTGTGGCTGCGGCCCAGGCGTAGCGCTTCGCAGGTGAGCTGCAACGCGCTTTTATTGCCGTTGGGCTGCAGCAGCAAAATTCGCTCGCGGTTCAGCCCTGCATCGCGCAGCCAGCTTTGGGTCAGGCTGGCCGGTGGTGCGATAAGGGTCAACCAGCGGGCGTTTTGCTGCTCGCTCAGTTCGCGCAGCATGGGGGCAAGCAGGTTCAGGCAGTTTCCGGCAGCACCGCGTAGCGACAGCTCACTGAAGACTTCAGGTTCGGCGCTCCAGGGTGATTCGAGCACGTCCTTGATCGCAGGGGCCATGGGCTGTGCCATGAACGCCTCGAACAGGGTCAGTTGTGCGGGCAGCGGTGTGTGGGGGAACTGCATGACGCCTCCTATTAGCGGCGAATAACGCCGACGCTCAGGCCTTCAATAACCAGTTCCTGCTCCTTGAGATTGACTTCAATAGGGGCAAAATCCGGATTTTCAGCGATAAGCCAGACTTTGCTGCCTTCACGCTTGAAGCGTTTTACGGTCACTTCGTCGTCGATGCGGGCTACCACGATCTGGCCGTTGCGCGCTTCGCGGCAGGTATGCACAGCCAGCAGGTCGCCATCGAAGATGCCGACGTCCTTCATGCTCATGCCCTGTACGCGCAGCAAGTAATCAGCTCGCGGATGGAAGAAGGTCGGGTTGATGTTGCAGGACTCTTCAACGTGTTCCTGCGCCAGGATCGGCGCACCGGCAGCAACCCGGCCGATAATGGGCAGGGTGGATTCGTCAGCCTTGGCTTCGAAGCCGGGAATGCGAATGCCTCGTGAAGCGCCAGGGGTCATCTCGATGGCACCCTTGCGGGCCAGGGCCTTGAGGTGCTCTTCGGCAGCGTTGGGTGACTTGAAGCCCAGTTCCTGTGCGATCTCGGCACGGGTGGGCGGGTATCCGTTGTCATCCAGGCATCGCTTGATGAAAGCCAGGATCTCAGCTTGGCGTGGCGTCAGTTTTAACATGATGATCGCTCTGTCTTTTTATACAGTGACTGGGATTATATACAGTGAAGGCGTATTGGCAATCATCCATTTCCGGCAGTCCGCTGGACGGTCGTCGATAAGCGCTGTGGTCCGTACCTTATCAGTTGGGGCCGGGCTGGCCGAGGCTGTGGTTAAATGCGAAACCGACCGGTCGCAAAACGAATAGGTCATCTTGACTTTTGACTGGCTGAAACGTATGTTTCAAACAAGTGTTTAAATGTTTGTCAGGCGGAGTAGTCATGGCCCAGTCGGAAACCGTTGAACGTATCCTTGATGCTGCCGAGCAGCTGTTCGCGGAAAAAGGGTTTGCTGAAACTTCATTGCGGCTGATTACCAGCAAGGCCGGGGTCAATCTGGCGGCGGTCAATTACCATTTTGGTTCAAAGAAAGCGCTGATCCAGGCGGTGTTCTCACGCTTCCTGGGGCCTTTCTGCGCCAACCTGGACCGTGAGCTGGAGCGCCGTCAGGGCAAGCCGGAGAATCGCCCGACTCTTGAGGAGTTGCTGGAGATGCTGGTCGAGCAGGCGCTGGTGATTCAGCCACGCAGTGGCAACGACCTGTCGATCTTCATGCGTTTGCTGGGTCTGGCCTTCAGCCAGAGCCAGGGCCACTTGCGCCGCTATCTTGAAGACATGTACGGCAAGGTGTTCCGCCGCTATATGCTGCTGGTCAATGAAGCGGCTCCGCAGATCCCGCCCATCGAGCTGTTCTGGCGCGTGCATTTCATGCTCGGCGCGGCGGCCTTCAGCATGTCGGGGATCAAGGCGCTGCGTGCCATTGCCGAGACCGATTTTGGCGTTAACACCTCGATCGAGCAGGTGATGCGCCTGATGGTGCCGTTTCTCGCCGCCGGCATGCGTGCCCAGAGCGGCGTCAGCGATCCGGCCATGGCCAGTGCGCAGATGCGTCCTCGCAGTAAAACTGCACCGGTCAGCGTCAAGGTTTGACCCGCTGCGGGTGGGCGCGGCAGCTTTGATCCGCTAAGCTAGCTGTCATGCCCAGCCCTGTCTTGTTCCCGTCTGCCAATTCGCCGCCGCCTCTCTGGAGTGCGGTGCGCAGGCCCGTGCCTGCGTATCCGGACCGGTTAACAAGCGCTCTCTCTTTCTAAAGGATTTCCCATGAGTTCTGCCTTGCAAGGCTCCTTGATGGTGGACGTCGCCGGTACCTGGCTGACGGCTGAAGACCGGCAATTGCTGCGCCAGCCTGAAGTGGGCGGATTGATCATCTTTGCACGCAATATCGAGCACCCGCGCCAGGTGCGTGAGTTGAGTGCTTCTATTCGGGCCATACGACCGGACCTGCTGCTGGCGGTCGATCAGGAAGGCGGCCGCGTGCAGCGCCTGCGTCAGGGCTTTGTGCGCCTGCCTGCCATGCGCGCCATTGCCGACAACCCCAATGCCGAGTACCTGGCCGAGCAATGTGGCTGGATCATGGCCACTGAAGTGCTGGCGGTGGGGCTGGACTTGAGCTTTGCCCCGGTTCTGGACCTGGACTATCAGCGCAGTGCTGTGGTCGGCAGCCGCTCGTTCGAGGGTGACCCCGAGCGCGCCGCTGTATTGGCCGGGGCATTCATTCGCGGGATGAACGACGCGGGCATGGCTGCCACCGGTAAGCACTTTCCGGGGCACGGGTGGGCTGAAGCTGACTCTCATGTAGCCATCCCTACGGATGAGCGCAGCCTGGAGCAGATCCGTGCCCATGACCTGGTGCCGTTTGCCCGTTTGAGCAAGCAACTGGCGGCGGTCATGCCGGCCCATGTGATCTATCCGCAAGTCGACAGCCAACCCGCAGGTTTTTCCCGGCGCTGGCTGCAGGACATCCTGCGCGGTGAACTGCAATTTGATGGTGTTATTTTCAGTGACGACCTGTCGATGGCTGGTGCTCATGTGGTGGGTGATGCCGCCAGTCGTATCGAGGCCGCCTTGTCGGCCGGTTGCGACATGGGCCTGGTATGCAACGACCGCGCCGCGGCAGAGCTGGCACTCAGTGCTGCGCAGCGCTTGAAAGTTACGCCATCGCCACGGATTGCGCGCATGCGTGGCCAGGCCTGGGCCAGTACCGATTATCGCCAGAGCCCGCGCTGGCTGGTGGCGATGGGCGCACTCAAAGATGCTCAATTAATTGATTAAGGGATCTGCCTCAATGACGGTTTACGCAATTATCGGCGGTACGGGCCTTACCCAGCTGGAAGGGCTGACCATCAGCCGCGCGCTGGCGCTGGACACGCCCTACGGGCCGACCTCGGCAGATATCCAGATCGGTGAGTTTGGCGGCCGCGAAGTGTTGTTCCTGGCCCGTCACGGCCATCCGCACCGGGTGCCTCCGCATCAGGTCAACTACCGCGCCAACCTGTGGGCGCTGAAGCAGGCCGGGGCCGAAGCGATTCTCGCGGTAAATGCCGTGGGCGGGATTCATATGGCGATGGGCACCGGGCATTTTTGTGTGCCTCATCAGTTGATCGACTACACCAGTGGCCGCGAGCATACTTTTTTTGCCGGTGATCTGGAGCAGGTGACCCATATCGACTTCAGCTATCCCTACACCGAATCGTTGCGCGAGCAATTGATTGGCGCATTGGCGGCCGAGGGCTGCTCCTACAGCAGTCATGGTGTTTATGCCGCTACTCAGGGCCCGCGTCTTGAGACAGTGGCAGAAATCGCCCGTCTTGAACGTGACGGTTGCGACATCGTGGGCATGACCGGCATGCCGGAAGCGGCACTGGCCCGCGAGCTGGAACTGGATTACGCGTGCCTGGCGCTGGTGGTCAACCCGGCAGCGGGCAAGTCGACAGCGATTATCACCATGGCCGAAATCGAGCAGGCGCTGCATGAGGGTATGGGCAAGGTAAAAGCGACGTTGGCGCGGGTGCTGGCGGGCTAATCAAGTCCGTAGCAGCCGCCGAACGCAGCCTCGCGGAGCTCGGCAGCTGCTACAGAATCAAGCCGCAAGTTGCGTCAATTTTCAGCGCTTTTCAGTTTTAGGCGGCAACGGCGCAAACAATGCGTCGATGTCGTCATCCTGCAGTTTCCAGTCCCCTGCGACGCGTCCGTCCAGTACGCCTGCCGCCAAATCTGACTTTTCCTGCTGCAAATGCTGGATTTTTTCTTCCACAGTGCCGCGGGCAATCATTTTGTACACAAACACCGGTTTTTCCTGTCCTATACGATAGGCGCGGTCAGTGGCCTGGTTTTCTGCCGCCGGGTTCCACCAAGGGTCGTAGTGAATCACCGTGTCGGCCTCGGTAAGGTTCAGGCCTACACCACCCGCCTTGAGGCTAATCAGAAAAATCTGCAGCTTGCCGCTCTGGAAGTCCTTGACCGGTGTACGTCGGTCCCGGGTTTGCCCGGTGAGGATGGCGTAGGGCACCTTGCGCTTTTTCAGCTCGGCCTCGATCAGCCCCAGCATCGAAGTGAACTGCGAAAACAGCAGGATGCGTCGGCCTTCGGCAAACAGCTCTTCGAGCATCAGCATCAGGCTGTCGAGCTTGCCCGAGGTGCTGCCTTTTTTCGGCGGGGTGTCGCTGACCAAGCGCAGGTCGCAACATACCTGGCGCAGTTTGAGCAGCGCTTCGAGGATAATTATCTGGCTGCGTCCCACGCCCTTGCGGGTGATTTCGTCGCGGACTTTTTTGTCCATCGCCAGGCGCATGGTTTCGTACACGTCGCGCTGGGCTTCGTTGAGGTCCACCCAGTGGATGATTTCGGTCTTGGGCGGCAGTTCGGTAGCGACCTGCTCCTTGGTGCGGCGCAGCAGAAACGGTTTGATTCGCGCATTGAGATGCTGCAGGCGCTCGTTGCTGCCCTGGCGTTCAATGGGCACCCGGTAGTCGCGATTGAAAGTCTTGACGTCGCCCAGCCAGCCGGGCAGCAGGAAGTGGAACAGTGACCACAGCTCACCCAGGTGGTTCTCCAGCGGGGTACCACTCAGGCACAGGCGCTGGCGGGCAACCAGCTCGCAGGCGGCCTGGGTGGCCTTGCTGCCGGGGTTCTTGATGTACTGTGCTTCGTCCAGCACCAGCAGGTGCAGCGGCAGTTTTGCCAGATGCTCGATGTCCTTGGGCAGCAAGGCGTAGGTGGTCAGGATCACGTCGTAGTCGTTGAGGTGCGCGAAATATTTTTTGCGTGTGGCGCCATACAGCGCCAGTACCTTGAGCTGCGGCGTAAAGTGCGCCGCTTCGTCGAGCCAGTTGGGGATCAGGCTGGTGGGCATCACAATCATGGCCGGGCGATCAAGGCGGCCGGCATTTTTTTCGCACAAGATATGCGCCAGGGTCTGCAGGGTTTTGCCCAGGCCCATGTCATCGGCCAGCACGCCGCCCACTTCCAGCTGACGCAATGACTGCATCCAGCTCAGGCCTTCGAGCTGATAGGGGCGCAGGTTGGCATTGAGCCCTTCGGGGGCTTCGACGCTGAAATTCTTGATATCTCGCAGGCGCTGGGCGAAGCCGCGAATCTGCTCGCCACCTTCCCAGCGCAGGGGGAGTGCATCCAGGGCGTTGAGCCGCGGCGCGTCAGCACTTTTGATCCGCAGAGAAGTGGCGTCCGGCTCGCCCAGATAAAACTCGTCCAGAGTGGCCAGTACCGGTTTCAGCCGCCCGTACGGCAGCGCAACCTGCAGCGGACCATGGCCGCTGGCAGGGTTGGCCGGAATATTCACCAGGATCAGTTCGTCGTCCCTGCGCCGGGCGAGTTTTTCCGGGTTGAGGATGTCGCTGTGGGAGCGCATCAGGTTGAGCAGTATCGGCAGCAGGCTCAGGTGCTGGCCGTTGACGATAATCCCCAGCTCCAGGTCAAACCAGTCGCGCTCCGGGGCTTCGTCGACAGTGGCATACCAGTCTTCTACCGGGGTCAGGTCAAAGCCGAAACCTTCATCGATCTGCAACTCCCAGCCCTTTTCGGCCAGGCCTTGCAACTGGTTGAGGGTGAAATTCAGCCAGGCACTGTCATTGACCAGCTCAAACAGCTCGCCGGCGCTTTCCGGTAGTGCCTTGCTCTGGCGCGTGGCAATTTTAAAGCCCAGGCTGCGCAGTTGTTCGCGGTAAAGGTTTTCGACCTCGGGCTTGCGCTTGATGCGCAGGGTTTGCTGTTCCTGGCGCAGCAGGATGTCAGCGTTTTTTTGCCCGCTTACGTACTGGTCCAGGTAGTTGAACGACAGGGCGGCGCGGTGCTGGATATAGCGCTGCATTTTGCCGTTGCGCGGCTCGAAAGCGCTGAATTCGGCACTGGCCAGCCACAGTCGCGGTACTGGCTGGACGTCCTCGACCAGCTGTTCTGGCAGATTGTTGGGGCGACGTGAGTCGAGTACGGCCTGGAGTTTTTCCAGAAGCTCGGCATCCTGAGCAGCGGCGGGGTAGTTCAAGGTTTCTTCAATCTTCAGTAAGACGGCTGCGGTGTGCTTGCAATTAACCCGCACCGGGCAGGTACAGTGGGCGCTGACCAGCAGCAAGGTGCTTTTGGCCGACTCACGCAACTGAATGGTCTGTCGGTAGATGTTTTCGCCAGAGCCCTGACAGCTGGCAGTAATCAGCTTGTCGCCGATCTGGGCGATCCTGACCCGATTTTCCTTGGCGTAGCGGCGGCCACGCTCAAGGCTTTGTTCCTTGAAGCGACTGACCCAGCTTGGTGCCAGCGGCTGGGTCAGTCGGTCGGTGGGGTTCAGGGGCATGGGTTTTTCATTCAGGAAGACTTCGGCGTCAGGCGCTCGAACAGCGCTTCAATGGTATTGAAGCGTTCTTCCGGGCGCTCCATGGGTACCATGAATTTGAACAGGGTCGCGCCTTCGAATTTGTAGCGGTTGGGTTGGCCCTGGATCAATTTGATCAGCACCATCGGGTCAACCGGGGTGTCGGCGGCAAACTCGATGCGCCCGCCCTGCGGGCCGGCGTCGACTTTTTTGATGCCTAGTTGCTCGGCCTGCAATTTGAGCAGGGTGATGCGTACCAGGTTCTTGGTCGGCTCGGGGAGCAGGCCGAAGCGGTCGATCATCTCGACCTGCAAGTCCTTGAGGCCCTCTTCATCGGTTGCCGAGGCAATACGCTTGTAGAGGATCAGTCGCGCATGCACATCCGGCAGATACGACTCGGGAATCAGCGCAGGTACTCGCAGGTTGATTTCCGGGCCGCCGCCCAGCGGCTGGTCGAGGTTGGGTTGCTCGCCCTTGCGGATCGACTTGACCGCACGTTCGAGCATTTCCATGTACAGGGTAAAACCAACCGCCTGAATCTGGCCGCTTTGACCATCCCCCAGTAACTCGCCCGCGCCACGGATTTCAAGGTCGTTGGTGGCCAGGACAAAGCCGGCACCCAGGTCCTGGGTGTTGGCGATGGCTTCCAGGCGTTTTTGCGCGTCCCCGGTAATCTGCTGGCGCGGTGGCGTCAGCAGGTAGGCATAGGCCTGGTGGTGACTGCGTCCGACGCGGCCGCGCAACTGGTGCAACTGTGCCAGGCCGAACTTGTCGGCGCGCTCGATGATGATGGTGTTGGCGCTCGGCACGTCGATCCCGGTCTCGATGATGGTCGAGGCGATCAGGACGTTGAAGCGCTTGTGATAGAAGTCACTCATCACCTGTTCGAGTTCGCGTTCGCGCATTTGCCCGTGACCGATGCCGATCCGTGCTTCAGGCACCAGCTCGGCCAGTTCGGCCGCACATTTCTCGATGGTTTTAACGTCGTTGTGCAGGTAGTAGACCTGCCCGCCGCGCAGCAACTCACGCAGCAACGCCTCTTTGACGGTGCTTTTGTTCTGTTCCATGACGAAGGTGCGCACCGACAGCCGGCGCGCCGGCGGCGTGGCGATGATCGACAGGTCGCGCATGCCTGACACGGCCATGTTCAGCGTACGCGGGATCGGCGTGGCGGTGAGGGTCAGGATGTCGACTTCACTGCGCAAGGCCTTGAGCTGTTCTTTCTGGCGCACGCCGAAGCGGTGTTCTTCGTCGATGATCACCAGGCCCAGGTTTTTGATTTTGACATCGTCCTGCAGCAGCTTGTGGGTGCCGATGACGATATCGATCTTGCCTTCGGCCAGATCGGCGACTGCCTGGTTGATCTCTTTGGCCGACTTGAAGCGGCTCATCACCTCGACCGTTACCGGCCAGTCGGCAAAACGGTCGCGGAAGCTGTTGTAGTGCTGCTGGGCGAGCAGGGTGGTGGGTACCAAAATGGCCACCTGACGGCCGCCATGCACAGCAATAAAGGCCGCGCGCATGGCCACTTCGGTCTTGCCGAAGCCCACGTCGCCACACACCAGACGATCCATGGGCTTGGGCGACAGCATGTCGGCGCGTACGGCTTCGATGGTGGTTTGCTGGTCCGGGGTTTCTTCAAACGGGAAGCCGGCACTGAACGTTGCGTAATCCGCTTTCGGATCGGCAAATGCATAACCTTCGCGGGCTGCACGACGAGCGTAGATGTCGAGCAGCTCGGCAGCCACGTCACGCACTTGTTCGGCGGCCTTGCGCTTGGCCTTTTGCCAGGTTTCCGAGCCCAGGCGGTGCAGCGGCGCCAGTTCATCATCGCTGCCGGTATAGCGGGCGATCAGGTGCAGGTTGGCCACCGGCACATAGAGCTTGGCGCCTTCGGCGTATTCCAGGGTCAGGAACTCGGCCACCTGATTGTCGACTTCAAGTGTGGCCAGGCCCTGATAGCGACCTACGCCGTGGTCGATATGCACAACGGGTGCGCCTTCGCGCAACTCGGTGAGGTTCTTGATCACCGCATCGTTGTTGGCATCGGCGCGTTTTTCCCGGCGCCGGCGCTGCATCACGCGCTGGCCGAACAACGGGCTTTCGGCGATCAGCGCCAGCGCCGGATCCTCCAGCAGCAGGCCTTCATCCAGCGGGGCGATAGTAATCGCCAGGCGGTGCTTGCTGGCGACGAAGTCCGGCCAGCTGTCGACTGTTTTGGGTCGCAGCTTCAAGCGTTCCAGCAGTTCGAGCAGTACTTCGCGGCGACCGGCCGATTCGGCGGTAAACAGCACGCGGCCATCAAACTGCTCAAGGAAACCGGACAAAGCCGCCAATGGCTGGTTGGCCTTGGCTTCGATGGCCAGGTTGGGCAGCGGTTGCGCCGGGAAGCGTTCACGGCTGCTGCCGGTGTCGATGTCATCCTGGCTGGCGACCACCCGCGGCCAGTTTTTCAGGCGGGCGAAGCAGTCTTCAACCGGCAGGAACAGCTCGGCAGGCGGTAACAGTGGCCGCGACGGATCGATACGGCGCTCTTCGTAGCGGTTGCGTACGTCAGACCAGAAATTCTCGGCGGCCTGCTCGATGCCTGGCAGCGAGAACACTTGCGTGTCAGCCGGCAAATAGTCGAACAGGGTCGAGGTTTCATCGAAAAACAGCGGCAGGTAGTACTCGATACCCGCAGGGGTGATGCCGCTGCTCAAGTCCTGAAAGATCGGGCAGCGACGGAAGTCGACATCAAAACGCTCGCGAAAGCGCGCCTTGAACCGGGTCACCGCGTCTTTTTGCAGCGGGAACTCACGTGCCGGCAGCAGGCGCACCGACTCAACCTTGTCGATCGAGCGCTGGGTCTCGGGGTCGAAGGTGCGCAGGGTCTCGATTTCGTCGTCGAACAGGTCGATCCGGTATGGCAGTTTGCTGCCCATCGGGAACAGGTCGATCAACGCGCCGCGCACGGCGAACTCGCCATGCTCATACACCGTATCGACGCAGCGATAGCCACTGGCCTCAAGCCGGGTACGCATTTGTTCCACATCCAGCTTCTGGCCGATGTCCAGCACCAGGCTGCTGCCGAGCAGGAACTTGGTCGGGGCCAGGCGATGTAGGGCGGTGGTCACCGGCACTACCAAAACACCATGACTCAGTTCCGGCAGCCGGTACAGGCTGGCGATACGCTGGGAGATGATGTCCTGGTGCGGCGAGAACAGATCGTAAGGCAGGGTTTCCCAGTCGGGAAAATGCAGTACCGGCAAGTCAGGGGCAAAGAATCTCAGTTCCTGCTCAAGACGCTCGGCGCTTTGGCTGTCAGCGGTCAGGAGCAGGGTGAAGCGCCTGGCGGCGCTGGCGGCCTCGGCAATCGCGAGGCTCAGGGCGGCACCGGGCAGATTGCTCCAGTGCTGTTTACCTGCCGTGGCAGGGAGTTTCGGTAGACGCAGGACGGGCACGGAAGGTTGAGCTCCAAGCGTTGCGACAAAGTTGGCGATTGTAACGGGCCAAGGGGCTGGCTGTCAGTTGCAGCCTTTAACAGCGGCGCAAATCAGCGCATAACACTGACATGGGGGTGCCAAAGGGGCTGTGCAAGGGCAGCAGACTGATGAAATGGCAGTTGTTATAAAATTTTTCGCCTATATTTGTTGATGCTTAATCGTTTCAGTAACGGCGTATGACAGGCGTGCATTGCCCCTGCATGGGCGCAGCGGCATAATGTAGCCCCTTTTTTCAGCCCCTACATGTGGAAGGTTCCCGTGACTCAGAAGCCCGACCAGTGTCTTGGTGAATGGATCGACCGTGAAGCACTCGCAGAAGCGATGATTCCGCTTATCGGTCAGCTTTACCGCAATAACAATGTGGTTAGCTCGATCTATGGCCGCAGCCTGATCAACCGTTCAGTCATTGCGATTCTCAAGGCTCACCGCTTTGCTCGCCATCGTCAGTCCGATGATATCGAATTGTCCGTGCACGAAACTTTCCCGTTGCTCAAGGCAATGAGCGAGCTCAAGCTCGGCGCTGCTTCGGTAGACCTGGGCAAGCTGGCCGTGAAGTTCAAGGCCGAAGGCAATGGCCGCACGGCTGAGCAGTTTGTGCGCGAAGAACTGGCCGATGTTGTGGGTCAGCAAAACGCTTCTGCACGTAAAGGTACTGACGTTGTGCTGTACGGCTTCGGTCGTATCGGCCGTCTGCTGGCGCGCATCCTGATTGAAAAAACCGGTGGTGGCGACGGTCTGCGTCTGCGTGCCATCGTTGTGCGCAAAGGCGCCGACAACGATCTGGTCAAGCGTGCCAGCCTGCTGCGTCGTGACTCGGTGCATGGCCCGTTTGATGGCACCATCGTGGTCGATGAAGCCAACAACACCATCACCGCCAACGGCAACCTGATTCAGGTTATCTACGCGAAAAACCCTACCGAAGTGGACTACACCCAGTACGGTATCCAGAACGCCCTGCTGGTGGACAACACCGGTGTATGGCGTGATGCCGATGGCCTGGGCCAGCACTTGCAGTGCCCTGGTATCGATCGCGTGGTCCTGACCGCTCCGGGCAAGGGCAAGCTGAAGAACATTGTTCACGGCATCAACCACGGCGAAATCACCGCAGACGACAAGATCGTTTCGGCGGCATCCTGCACCACCAACGCCATCGTGCCGGTGCTCAAGGCTGTCAACGACAAGTTCGGCATCGTCAATGGTCACGTTGAAACGGTTCACTCGTACACCAACGACCAGAACCTGATCGATAACTTCCACAAGGGCGACCGCCGTGGTCGTAGCGCCGCGCTGAACATGGTTATCACCGAGACCGGTGCTGCTACCGCTGCTGCCAAGGCATTGCCTGAGCTGGCCGGCAAGCTGACCGGTAACGCGATCCGTGTGCCGACGCCGAACGTGTCGATGGCCATCCTCAACCTGAACCTTGAGAAGCCGGCTACCCGTGAAGAAATGAACGAGTACCTGCGTCACATGGCTCTGCACTCCGATCTGCACAAGCAAATCGACTTCGTCAGCTCCCAGGAAGTGGTGTCCACTGACTTCGTGGGTTCACGTCACGCCGGTGTGGTGGATGCTGAAGCGACGATCTGCAATGACAACCGCGTTGTGCTGTACGTGTGGTACGACAACGAATTCGGTTACAGCTGCCAGGTAGTACGCGTGATGGAAGACATGGCCGGGGTCAACCCGCCAGCGTTCCCGCGCTAAGCAACCGCCGCAACTGAAAACGCCCCGACTTGTCGGGGCGTTTTTGTTTGTGCGGGAAACCTGTGGGAGCGGGCTTGCTCGCGATGGGATCGGCGCGGTTGTTCAGTCAGACCGCGTTGCTGGCATCGCGGGCAAGCCCGCTCCCACAGGGGTCAGGCGTTACCCGCCACCGCCGATTGCGCCGTACGCAACTGATGCTGATTGCCACGGAACAACACCACGGTCGCAATCAGGCCCAGTATCGCCGCCCCGGTCAGCCACAGACCGGGGGCGGCCTTGTTGTCCAGGGCATGAATCAGGTAAGTGCAAGCCGCCGGAGTAAAGCCACCGAAAGTGGCGGTCGCCAGGCTGTAGGCCAGGGAGAAACCGGTGGTGCGCACTTCAACTGGCATGATTTCGGTCAGGGCAACCACCATCGCGCCGTTGTACGAGCCATACAGGAACGACAGCCACAGTTCGACAATCAGCAGATGACTGAAGCTCGGGTTGGCCACCAGCCAGGACAACGCCGGGTAGGCGGTCAGGATCGCCAGGATGGTCGCACCCAGCAGCAGCGGTTTACGCCCGATCTTGTCCGACAGCGAGCCCATGACCGGCAGCCAGAAAAAGTTCGACAGGCCAATGCACACTGTGACCAGCAAGGCATCGAAGTCCGACAGATGCAGCTCGGCCTTGCCGAAGGTCGGGGTATAGGCAGTGATCAGATAGAACGACACGGTAGTCATCACCACCAGGGCCATGCCACCCAGCACCAAGCCAAAGTTCTGACCGACTGAGCGAAGGATTTCACGCAGGGTAGGGTGATATTTGCGGGCTTCGAACTCAGGAGTTTCTTCCATCGAGCGGCGGATCACAAAGATCACCGGCACGATCATGCAACCCAGCAGACACGGAATCCGCCAGCCCCATTCACCCATTTCTTCAGGGCTTAGCCAATGGTTGAGACCAACCCCCAGCAAGCCTGCGAACACCACGGCAGCCTGCTGGCTAGCCGACTGCCAGCTGACGAAGAAACCCTTGCGCCCCGGTGTGGCGATTTCTGCCAGGTACACCGACACCCCGCCCAGTTCCACGCCTGCCGAAAAACCTTGCAGCAAGCGCCCGAGCAACACCAGCAGGGGTGCGGCAACACCCAGGGTGGCGTAGCCCGGCACGCAGGCGATGAGTACGGTACCCATGGCCATCAGGGCCAGGGTAATGATCAGGCCCTTGCGACGGCCGTGGCGGTCAATATAGGCACCGAGAAAAATCGCACCCAGCGGGCGCGCGAGAAAACCGGCACCGAAGGTGGCCAGGGCGAGCATCAGTGAGGCAAAAGCGCTATCGGTTGGGAAGAAGGTTTTGGCAATGGCCGTGGCGTAAAAGCCAAAGACCATAAAGTCGAACATCTCTAGGAAGTTACCGCTGACAACGCGAAAAATCGCCTTGCCTTTGCCCGTACTGGAGGCCATCAGAAATCACCCGCTCTTATCTGTTTTTATGCGTTATCCGTGTTTTTACTCGTCCACACTGCCAGGCAATGACCTGCGCCATTGCGCAAAACAGTTTTGTAACCATATGTGTAACAAAGTGTGTAGGCAACATTTCTTGGCGCTACACGGCCGGGCTAGGGCCTTTGCGCAAGCAGGCTCAGGCGCAGAGGGTCGGGCAGACCTTCGGGTGCGAGCCAGATGCCCAGGTAGATTTTGGCCAGTTGATGATTCTGGCTGGTGAAAATGACCTGACCATTGCGCTCCAGCTTCAGCCCGCGTTGCGGGTTGTAGTCCAGGGCGTAGCGATCGCCGCGTTTGATATCGCCAAAACTGGCCTGAAGTTGTTTTAGCGGGGCGTCGAGGCGAGCCAGGGTGGCTGCCGGTTGCTGGCGCTTGAGGATGGTGGCCGAGGCCCGGGTGATATCGCTGTGCTCCAGATCGCGCAGATAAAACAGCTCAAGGCGCAGCTCGCGCTGTTCGACAAAGGCCTGTTGCGGTTGGATGCCTGGCTGGGTGAAAAGGGCTGCGGCATAGATATCGGCCCAGAGGTAGGTCAGCACGATCTGGCCTTTGCGTTCCATGAGTTGCGTGCCATCGCGCCATTGGGCGGGAAAGTTGGCTTCTTTTAGCCGAGCTGACTCATCGGCCAGGCCGGTGGTGGAGTAAAGCAGCAACAATACGATCAACAACTGGCGCATGGTGGATGGCTCTGATCGATGGGTTGTTAGAGGTTATGCCAGTTTTGCTAAGTGTGCGGCAGCTGCTAGGCAGGCTCTCGCGCGCGATGAGATGTAGTGAACACAAAAATAGCCAACGACCAGACCAAGGGTTAATGTTCGCGGCGTTCAGGCTTCTATAGACTGTGCCCCACGTTTTGATCCTTCATGGCGCTGGCCGCGACATGATTTAGCCGTAGGTGCCCAAAGCGGTGCCACGGCCTGTTCTGAGGAGTACGCATGGCTGTCTACAACTACGACGTAGTGGTACTGGGTTCCGGCCCGGCAGGAGAAGGTGCGGCAATGAACGCCGCAAAAGCAGGGCGCAAGGTGGCAATGGTGGATAGCCGGCGTCAGGTTGGCGGCAACTGCACGCACTTGGGCACGATCCCGTCCAAAGCCTTGCGTCACTCGGTTCGCCAGATCATGCAGTTCAACACCAATCCGATGTTTCGGGCCATTGGTGAGCCGCGCTGGTTCTCGTTCCCGGACGTACTGAAAAGTGCCGAGAAGGTTATTTCCAAGCAAGTGGCTTCGCGCACCGGTTACTACGCACGTAATCGCGTCGACCTGTTCTTCGGCACCGGCAGCTTCACCGACGAGCAAACCATCGAAGTGGTGTGCACCAACGGCGTTGTCGAAACCCTGATGGCCAAGCAAATCATTATCGCCACCGGCTCGCGCCCGTATCGCCCGGCTGATATCGATTTCACTCACTCGCGTATCTACGATAGCGACACCATCCTCAGTCTGGGCCACACCCCGCGTAAGCTGATTGTTTACGGGGCAGGCGTGATCGGCTGCGAATACGCGTCGATCTTCAGTGGTCTGGGGGTGTTGATTGAGCTGGTGGATAACCGCGAGCAACTGTTGAGCTTCCTCGATTCCGAGATCTCGCAAGCGCTGAGCTACCACTTCAGCAACAACAACATCACCGTACGCCACAACGAAGAGTACGAGCGGGTAGAAGGCGTCGAAAACGGCGTGATCCTGCATCTTAAGTCCGGCAAGAAGATCAAGGCCGACGCCTTGCTCTGGTGCAATGGCCGTACCGGCAACACCGATCTGCTGGGTCTGGAAAACATCGGCATCAAGGCCAATGGCCGTGGCCAGATCACGGTTGATGAAAACTACCGCACCACCGTGCCGAACATTTTTGCCGCAGGTGATGTAATCGGCTGGCCAAGCCTGGCCAGTGCCGCCCACGACCAGGGGCGTTCGGCAGCGGGCAGCATCGTTGATAACGGCAGCTGGCGCTTCGTCAATGACGTGCCGACCGGCATCTACACCATTCCGGAGATCAGCTCGATCGGCAAGAACGAGCAGGAGCTGACCCAGGCCAAGGTGCCGTACGAAGTGGGCAAGGCGTTTTTCAAGAGCATGGCGCGTGCACAGATTGCCGGCGAGCCCCAGGGCATGCTGAAAATCCTGTTCCACCGTGAAACCCTGGAAGTGCTGGGCGTTCACTGCTTCGGTTATCAGGCATCAGAGATCGTGCACATCGGCCAGGCGATCATGAACCAGCCGGGCGAGCTCAATACCCTGAAATACTTCGTCAACACCACGTTCAACTACCCGACCATGGCCGAAGCCTATCGGGTAGCCGCCTACGATGGCCTCAACCGGCTTTTTTGAGCGGCTCCGGCCGGTGGCCTGAGCCGGCCGGGGAGACCGATTTCAGCTATTCCCGAGGGTGGCAGTGGCCAAACCGGGAAAGTCTGTAATCAGGCTATCTACGCCGAAGTCGGCGAGCCTGCGCATCAGCGCAGGTTCGTTGACTGTCCATACCGACACATGCAAACCCTGACGCTGGGCCTTCTCCAGGCGTTCAGGCGTGCACAGTGTCCAGTTCAATGCCAGCATCTCGCAGCCATAACTCTGGGCGACCTTGATCGGGTCGAGCCAGGCGTATTCGGCCACCAGGCCGCGGGACAGGTCTGGCGTCAACTCCAGCGCAGCCTTGAGCACCTCACGCGAGCTTGACGTGACCGTGACCTTGTCCATCAGCCCGTGACGTACCGCCATTTCGCGGATTGCCAGCACGGTGGTTGCTGCGCGGGTGCGCGAGGCGCTCTTGACCTCCAGCTGCCAGTGCTCGAAGTTGCACTTTTCAAACAGCTCCTCAAGGCGCGGGATCGGGCACGGCTGCATCCAGCCCGGGCCACCCTTGCGCGCGTCATAGGTCACCAGGTCGGCAGCCGTGTGCTCGATAACCTTGCCGCGCCGGTCCGTGGTGCGCTTGAGGGTCGGGTCGTGGATGACCATCAGCTCACCGTCCTTCGACAGGTGCAGGTCGAGCTCACAGCGCCGTACGCCATGCTTGAGGCATTGCTCAAAGCTGGCAAGGGTGTTTTCCGGTGCTTCGCCTTTGGCGCCGCGATGGCCATAAATCAGGGTCACATTTGCTCCTTGTACAGAGTGATCACGGCCCGGTGCTTACTCGGGCGCGGATGTTTGTTGTTCGCGGGCCAGGCGGCGCGCCTGTGCCTGTTTTTGCAAAATGTAGCGCGCCAGCAACTGGCGCTGCGTATCGGTGAGGGATTCAAATTCGGTGTTGATGCGGTAGTCGCCAGCGTGCGCCTGGCAATCGACCACGCGGGCACGCAGCAACAGGCCCAGGGCCTGGGGCATCAATACCAGCTTGACTGAAAGGTGGCTGCCCGCCGGGCAGGGGTGCGGGTGATGGAGCTCGATACCGCCTTCGGACAGCATGACCGGCTGCAGTTCACCGATCTGGCCCAGCACCGTTTGCGCAACGATCTGGCTCAGCAGTTCGACACGTTTGTTCAGGGTTTTCAGATAGCTGGAAAGGGTGCGGTCGCGTTCGCTGATCTGGCGCAGCAAGTGCTGGGACTCGAATTCGCTCAGGTGCAATTCGCTGAGCAAATTGAACAGCGGTGACTCATCCTGCAACACTTCACTGCTCGCGGCTTCGAGGGCCGACAGCGGGGTTATTTCCAGTGCGATCATATCCTCGATACGGTAGTATTCGCGGCGATCTGCTTCATCTAATGTCGACATGGCGAACCCATGATGGCGGCTGTGGTCTGAGTGTAAAGCTGCTTATCAGGCCCCGCCACAAGGACGTCTTCTTTTCCCTCGAACAAGCCCCGACATGTTCAGACCTCTCTCTTTATTTATCGGCACGCGTTATACCCGTGCAAAGCGTCGCAATCATTTTGTGTCGTTTATTTCCCTGACCTCGATGATCGGGCTCGCCCTTGGCGTGGTCGTGATGATTGTCGTGTTATCGGTGATGAACGGCTTCGATCATGAGATGCGCACCCGCGTGCTGGGCATGGTGCCCCACGCGACCATCGTCGGCGACCAGCCGATCAGTGACTGGCAAAGCCTGGCGGCCAAGGTCAAGCAGAACCCCAAGGTGGAGGCGGTTGCGCCGTTTACCCAGATGCAGGGCTTGCTGACCAATGATGGCAACGTGCAGAAAGTCCTGCTCAATGCCATTGACCCGGCGCAGGAACGCAATGTCTCGATCATTGACCGGTTCATGCAGCAGGGCCAGCTCGACTCGCTGACCCCGGGCAGCTTCGGCATCATCATTGGCGACAAGGCCGCGAAAAAGCTGGGTGTGAGCGTCGGCGACAAGCTGACCTTCGTTGCGCCGGAAGTCACGGTGACACCGGCCGGCATGTTCCCGCGCATGAAGCGTTTTACCGTGCAGGGCATTTTTCATGTCGGTGCCGGTGAGATCGACGGCTACCTGGGCATCACCAACCTGCAGGACCTGGCGCGTTTGCAGCGCTGGAAACCTGACCAGGTACAGGGCCTGCGGCTGAAGTTCGATGACCTGTTCGAAGCGCCGCGCACTGCCTGGGAAATCGCCCAGCAGCTGGGCGAGAGCCAGTATTACGCCCGTGACTGGACCCGTACCCACGGCAACCTGTACCAGGCCATCCGCATGGAAAAAGCCATGATTGGCCTGCTGTTGCTGCTGATTGTGGCCGTGGCCGCGTTCAACATCATTTCCACGCTGGTGATGGTGGTCAATGACAAGAAAGGCGACATCGCCATCCTGCGTACCCTGGGGGCGACGCCGGGCACCATCATGGCCACCTTTATGGTTCAGGGCACCGTTATCGGTGTGGTCGGGACGGCCATCGGCGCGGTGGTCGGGATGCTTGCTGCGCTCAATGTCAGCGCTGCGATCTCGGCCCTTGAAGGCCTGATCGGGCACAAGTTTCTCAATGCCGACGTGTATTTCATCGACTACCTGCCCTCGCAGTTGCAGGCACAGGACGTGTTGATGGTGTGCGGTGCGGCATTGGTTCTGAGTTTCCTCGCGACCTTGTACCCGGCCTGGCGTGCTGCGCGCACCCAGCCTGCGCAGGCGCTTCGTTATGAGTGAGTTGGGCATGAAAGAACAAGCAGTGTTGAGTTGCCGCGACCTGGGCAAGTCCTACGAGGAAGGCCCGGAATCCGTGGTGGTGCTGTCGGGGCTGCAGCTTGAGTTGCACCCTGGTGAGCGGGTGGCGATCGTCGGGACTTCGGGTTCGGGTAAAAGTACCTTGCTCAACCTGCTCGGCGGGCTTGATACCCCGACCAGTGGCAGTGTCTGGCTGGCGGGTGAAGAGCTATCGGCCCTGGGCGAAAAGGCCCGTGGCCTGTTGCGCAACCGCTCGCTGGGTTTCGTGTATCAATTTCACCACTTGTTGCCCGAGTTCACCGCCCTGGAAAACGTCTGCATGCCGCTGTTGATCGGCAAGACGGCGATCCCCGAAGCCCGTGAGCGGGCCACGGCGCTGCTGACCCGGGTGGGTCTGGGCCATCGCCTGGAGCACAAGCCGGCCGAACTGTCGGGCGGCGAGCGCCAGCGTGTGGCGATTGCCCGGGCGCTGGTCAACAAGCCGGGGCTGGTGATGCTCGATGAGCCCACCGGCAACCTCGACTCGCACACGGCCCAGGGCATTCAGGACCTGATGCTGGAACTCAGCACGTCAATGCGCACTGCGTTCCTGGTGGTAACCCACGACATGAACCTGGCCCGCCAGATGGATCGCGTGTTGCACCTTCAGGAAGGTCGCCTGACCACGATCTGACTGGCCAGCATCTGACGCCTGCAAGCGGGCGTCAGGTCTTCAATTTTTATACGGTGCCCGCGAATGTTCAGACCGTTATCGATTTTTATCGGCACGCGCTATACCCGCGCCAAGCGCCGCAATCGTTTTGTTTCGTTTATCTCCATGACCTCGATGATCGGCCTCGCTCTCGGCGTGCTGGCGATGATCGTGGTGTTGTCGGTGATGAACGGCTTCCAGCGTGAAATGAGTAACCGCATCCTCGGCATGGTGCCCCACGCGACCATCGTGGGCGTCAAGCCCATCGATGACTGGCGCCCGGTGGCCGAGGCCGCGATGAAAAACCCCGAGGTGACGGCAGCCGTGCCGTTTACCGAGCTGGACGGCATGCTGTCCTATAAAGGCTCGATGCAGCCGATCCAGATCAGCGGCATCGATCCGGAGCAGGAAGGCAAGGTCTCGATCGTGACCCAGCACATCGTGCAGGGCAGCCTCCAGGACTTGAAGCCCGACGAATACGGTGTGGTGCTGGGCGATATTGTTGCGCGGCGTTTCCGTCTGGGCGTGGGTGACAAGATCACCCTGATCGTCCCCGAGGCCAGCACCGCGCCTGGTGGCATTACTCCGCGCCTGCAGCGGTTGAATGTGGTGGGTATCTTCAAGGTTGGTGCTGAACTGGATGGCACCATGGGCCTGATCCATATGGCCGATGCTGCAGCCATTCAACACTGGGAGCCGAACCAGGTGCAAAGCGTGCGCCTGGCGGTCAAGGATCTGTACGCGGCACCGCAGGTTTCACAGCAAGTGGCGGCCGGCCTGGGGGATGGTTACAAGGCTGACGACTGGACTCACACCCAGGGCAGTCTGTTCAGCGCCATGAAAATGGAAAAAACCATGATCGGTCTGTTGTTGCTGATGATCGTGGCCGTGGCAGCGTTCAACATCATCGCCACGCTGATCATGGTGGTGAACGACAAGGGCGCCGACATTGCGATCTTGCGCACCATCGGTGCCACGCCGCGGCAGATCATGGCCATCTTTATGGTGCAGGGCACGGTGATCGGTATTGTCGGCACCTTGATCGGTGGCGTGCTGGGGGTGATTGCGGCGTTGAATGTTAGTGAACTGGTGGGCTGGATGGAGCGGGTGACCGGGCAGCATATCTTCAGTTCCGACGTGTATTTTGTCAGCAACCTGCCATCCGAGCTGCAGGGCGGCGATGTGGCGCTGATCTGCGGTGCGGGCTTTGTACTGAGCTTTCTGGCTACGCTGTATCCGGCGTATCGGGCAGCGAAGATTCAACCGGCCCATGCGTTGCGGTATTCCTGATAGTTGAAGAGCAAAAGCCCCTCACCCTAACCCTCTCCCGGAGGGAGAGGGGACTAAAGGCAAAAGCAGTTCTGCGCAGCGCCACAAATCAGCTCCCTCTCCCTCCGGGAGAGGGCTGGGGTGAGGGCAGCTTTGCTGGCAGCTCCACGACAAACCGCGTTACCCCCTCTTTCGACTCACAGCAGATCTGCCCGCCATGGGCACGAATGATCGACTGGGTGATCGCCAGCCCCAGCCCCGCATGCTCACTGCTGCCTTCACGGCGTGCCGGATCTGCCCGGTAAAACCGGTCAAACAGGCGTGGCAGCAGTTCTGCAGGGATTCCCGTGCCCGTGTTCTCGATGCTGATGCGCGCAGTGCCCGGCAAAGCCTCAATCAGCACTTTGATCGCGCCACCCGCCGGCGTATAGCGCAAGGCGTTATCCAGCAGGTTGGAAAGGGCGCGGCGCAGCATGCTGCGGTCGCCTGCAAGAAGTGCATTGCCTTCGCGGGTCAGTTCAATGTGCGAGTCTTCGGCCAGCAGCGCATAAAACTCCAGTAATGCCTCCACTTCCTGACCCAGATCCAGGGCTTCGCGCCGAGGCGTAAGCAAGCCGTGATCGGCCTTGGCCAGATAGAGCATGTCGTTGACCAGTTGCGCCATCCATTGCAGCTCTTCAAGGTTGCTATGCAGTGCCTCGCGGTATTCTTCAATGCCCCGGGGGCGGGTCAGGGTGACCTGGGTGTGGGTCAGCAGGTTGGACAATGGCGTACGCAGTTCATGTGCGATGTCGGCGGAGAATGCCGACAATCGCTGGAATGAATCGTCCAGTCGCGCAAGCATGGCGTTAAAAGCCGTGGCCAGCTCTGCCAGTTCAGCGGGCATTTGTTCCTGGGGCAGGCGGGCGTTAAGCGAGTCGGCCGAAACGCTGGCTGCGATCGCGCTCATGCGGCGCAGAGGGCGCAAGCCGCTGCGGGCTGCCCACGCACCGAGAATCGCCGTGGCCAGTGCCGACAGGCCTACAGTCATCCAGATCAATCTCTGCATGCGCTGCAGGAAGTGCTGGTGGTGGGTGATATCCAGCAACAGGGTCAGATGCGGCGCATCGGGGCTGTCGGTCTGCGGTACCAGAACACGGTAATCGGTGCCGTTTATTTGCAGGCTGCCCAAGCCCGGGCGGGTCTCAAGCTCCAGTGGCAGGCGCGGTGAGCTGTCAAACCATAGATGCCCGTCCGGGCCGCGCACCCGTATCGCCAGGTCCGGCTGGTGGGCCAGATCCTGCATCAGGGCGGGCAGGCGCAGGGTGAAGCGTTCAAGGGTGTCAGCCCCTTGCAGCGTGCTGCGTAGTACGGCGAGGCGACTTTCCATCAGTTGCTGGTCGAGCTCGACAAAATGCACCTCGCTGGCGCGCCCGAACAGCACCCCGGCAAACAGCGATACCACGGCGGTACAACCGGCAAACAGCAGCGCCAGGCGGCTGCTCAACGACAGGCGGCGCATCAACTGCTGCGCTCTTCAAGCACATAACCCATGCCGCGCACGGTGTGGATCAGCTTCTGCTCATGGTTGTCGTCGATTTTCAGGCGCAGGCGGCGAATCGCCACTTCGATGACGTTGGTGTCGCTGTCAAAGTTCATGTCCCACACCTGTGAAGCAATCAAGGACTTGGGCAGCACTTCTCCCTGACGGCGTAGCAGCAGCTCCAGCAGGGCGAATTCCTTGGCGGTAAGGTCGATGCGCTGGCCGTTGCGCTCAACACGGCGGCGGATCAGATCAAGGCGCAGGTCGGCCAGTTGCAGGCTGGTCTCCTGGGGAGTGTTGCTACCGCGGCGCAACAGGCTGCGAACCCGTGCCAGCAGCTCGGAAAAGGCGAACGGCTTGACCAGATAATCATCGGCCCCCAGCTCCAGGCCGTGGACGCGGTCAGCGACCGCATCCCGTGCGGTCAAAAACAGCACCGGCATGCTCAGTCCGGCGCTACGCACCGCTTGCAGGATTTGCCAGCCATCACGGCCGGGCAGCATGACGTCGAGAATCAGCAGCGAGTAATCCCCGGTCAGGGCCAGGTGTTGCCCGGTAATACCGTCGGCCGCCAGTTCGGTGGTGAACCCGGCCTCGCTCAGGCCCTGGCGCAAGTACTGTCCGGTTTTGACCTGGTCTTCGACTATCAGCAGTTTCATGGTCGACTCATCATAAAAATTATCCTCAGCCTTATACCTTGGTGCAGGTTATGCAGGGTCAAGCTGACAAAGTTGTAATCTTGCAGTCAGTTGAATGCCAGTGCCGAGACTTTAAAGTAGCGCCAAGCCTGACATTTTTGTTTCTGGGAGTAAGTATGACCGCACGTATCCGTTTGTCGCTTGCTGGCTGTTTTTTGGCCTTGAGCCTGCCGGTAATGGCATCGCCTGCCGGGCATTTTGATTTTGGTCAGCCCGCACCTGCCGCCAGCGCCACGCGCACGGTTGAAATCGACATGACTGATATTGCCTTCACGCCAAAGTCGCTGGATGTGAAAGCCGGTGAAACGGTGCGTTTTGTCCTGGTCAACAAAGGGCAGTTATTGCACGAGTTCAACCTGGGCAATGCCGCGATGCACGCGGCACATCAGAAAGAAATGCTCGAAATGCAGCAAAGCGGCATGCTTACCCCGACCGGTATGGGGCATGACGGCATGGATCACTCGGCAATGGGCCACGGCGCCATGAATATGCCGGGCATGAAGCACGATGACCCCAACAGCGTGCTGGTCGAGCCGGGTAAAACCGCGGAGTTGACCTGGACCTTCACCCGCGCCGACAACCTGGAATTTGCCTGTAATGTGCCGGGTCACTATCAGGCTGGCATGGTCGGCAAGGTGAAAGTTGCGCCTTAAAACGTCCTGATTGTCGGTGAACGCTGAAAGCCTGGCTTAAACCCGATAGAATTACCGGGTTTTTCTAGCCAGGTTTTTGTCATGCATCCCGCCGCCGAACATTCCCCGCTGGGCAAGTCCAGTGAATACATCAGCACTTATACCCCGTCCTTGCTGTTCCCGATCCCGCGCGCGGCGAAATGGGCCGAGCTGGGGCTGAGCGCCGAAACGCTGCCTTATGTCGGCGTGGATTTCTGGACCTGCTTCGAGCTGTCCTGGTTGTTGCCATCGGGCAAACCGGTGGTGGCCATTGGCGAGTTTTGCTTTGCCGCCGATTCGCCGAATATCGTCGAGTCCAAGTCGTTCAAGCTGTATCTCAACTCGCTGAACCAGACGGTATTTGCCGATACCCCGAGCCTTGAGGCTACATTGCGTGCAGATTTGTCGGCCGCATCCGGCAAGCCTGTCAGCGTGCGCGTACGCAGTCTGGATGAAGTTCAGGCTGATGGCGTAGCCGTATTGCCGGGTGTGTGCATTGATGACCTGGATATCACGGTCAGTGATTACGCGCAGCCGCGTCCTGAATTGCTCAAGTGCGACGATTCCCAGGTGGTTGAAGAAAGCGTCTACAGCCACTTGCTCAAATCCAACTGCCCGGTCACCAGTCAGCCGGACTGGGGCACGGTGGTGGTCGAGTACCGTGGGGCGGCGCTGGATCACGCCAGTTTGCTGGCGTACCTGGTGAGCTTTCGCCAGCATTCGGATTTTCATGAGCAGTGTGTGGAGCGGATCTTTCTCGACCTGCAGCGTTTGCTCAAGCCCGAGAAGTTGACCGTGTATGCGCGCTATGTGCGCCGTGGTGGGCTGGATATCAACCCGTACCGCAGCACCGAAGCGGTCGAGTTCCAGAATGTGCGGTTGGTGCGTCAGTAATACGCTGTGACTCATGTGGGAGCGGGCTTGCTCGCGATAGGTCTATGCGGTTTGCCTGACAAACCGCGTCGCCTGAATCGCGAGCAAGCCCGCTCCCACAGAGTTTTGCTTAGCCGTTATTCAGCGCCTTGGCCTGCTCCAGCACTGCCTCGACATGGCCTGGCACTTTCACGCCGCGCCATTGGTGACGCAACACGCCGTCCTTGTCGATCAGGAAGGTGCTGCGATCCACGCCAAGGTACTCCTTGCCGTATAGCTTTTTCAGCTTGATCACGTCAAACAGCTGGCACAGGGCCTCGTCCTTGTCGCTCAGCAACTCAAACGGGAAGCCCTGCTTGGCCTTGAAGTTCTCATGGGACTTGAGGCTGTCGCGGGACACACCAAACACTTCGGTATTGGCCGCCTGGAACTCGGCGTAATGGTCGCGAAAGCCCTGGCCCTCAGTGGTGCAGCCCGGTGTGCTGTCCTTGGGATAGAAGTAGATCACTACCTGCTTGCCCTTGAGCTGCGACAGGCTGACGGTTTTTTCACTCGTCGCCGGGATCTGGAAATCGTCTACGGGTTGGTCAATTGCAACAGCCATTGAGTCGGTTTCCTTACATCGGGTTCTGTGGGCGCCAAGGTTCGATCAGTGCGTCCAGGTTCAACGCGTCGGCGAAGTCGAGGAACTGATCACGCAGCCAGCTGATTTGCACGCCGGCCGGCAAGGTCACGGTGAAGGTGGCGTTGAGCATGGTGCCGCCGGTTTGTGGCGCCTGATAGGTATCGCACGTCAGGTTTTCCAGCTCGACGTTGTGATCCATGAAGAACTGGCACAGCTCGTTGATGATGTCCGAGCGGTAGGCCGAGCTGACATAGGCCACGTACGGCAGCGCCTGCGGGCGGGTTTCAAGGGCCGCACTGCGTACTACATTGACGCTGAACGCGTGCTTTTTGGCCAGCGCAGGCAAGCCAGCTTCAAGGCGTGCCAGGGCGTCCCAGCTACCGGTAACTTCCAGGACCAGGGCACTGCATTCGCCGTGGCGAGTCAGGCGCGAGGTCACGACAGCGCAGCGATTTTCATGGCTGGCGCGGCACAGCACGTTAGTCAGCTCCATTGGGTTGGCGCCAAGGGCACTGATGACAAGGAATTGTTCGCGAACTGTGGGGGTGGACATTCAACCTTCCTAAAACGATGAGCGGTCAGTACGGTCGATGGGAGGCAAGTTGAGTATCAGGTAACACTTGAGCGTCAGAAGCCCGTCAATACTGCGTTCCAGGCGGTTTGCAGGCTCTGCAAAACGTGCTCGGTGGCGTTTGGGCGGGGCTTTTGGCGCTTGCTGAGGGCCTGTGAAACAGACTTGCGCACACATCAGTACCAATCAAAGGCTGAAGGGTAGCGAAAAGCAACGCGAAGGGGAATGCTCATCGGGCGCGCTGTTGCTTGTGCAAGGGTCATGGCGCCAGTACCATTACGGCTCTCTTTTTCCGGCAGGAGCGGTTGCATGATTGCGGGCAGTATGGTGGCACTGGTCACACCTATGGATGCACAAGGTCGTCTTGATTGGGACGCTCTTAGCAAACTGGTGGACTTTCACCTGCAAGAGGGCACCAACGCCATTGTTGCCGTTGGCACTACAGGTGAATCGGCAACTCTGGATGTGAACGAACACATTGAAGTGATTCGTCATGTCGTCAAGCAGGTTGCAGGGCGCATTCCGGTGATTGCCGGCACGGGCGCCAACTCGACGCGTGAAGCGATCGAACTCACCACCAATGCAAAGGCCGCTGGCGCCGATGCATGTCTGCTGGTGACACCGTATTACAACAAGCCGACCCAGGAAGGCCTGTACCAGCACTTCAAGGCGATCGCCGAAGCGGTCGATATCCCGCAGATCCTGTACAACGTTCCGGGCCGTACCGCCTGCGACATGCTGCCGGCTACCGTCATTCGTCTTTCCACCGTGCCGAACATCATCGGCATCAAGGAAGCCACCGGCGACCTGACGCGCGTACCGGCCATTCTGGCAGGGGTGAGCAGCGACTTCCTGGTGTACTCCGGCGACGACGCCACCGCAGTCGAGCTGATCCTGCTCGGCGGCAAGGGCAATATCTCGGTAACCGCCAACGTTGCTCCGCGTGACATGAGCGACCTGTGCGCTGCTGCGATGCGTGGCGATGCCGACACTGCCCGTGCGCTGCACGAAAAGCTGATGCCGCTCAATAAAACCCTGTTTATCGAATCCAACCCTATCCCCGTGAAATGGGCGCTGCATGAGATGGGCATGATGTCGGACGGTATCCGTCTGCCACTCACCTGGCTCAGCGAGCCTTGCCACGAACCACTGCGTCAGGCAATGCGCCAGTCCGGTGTCTTGGTTTAATTGAGGAAGCACTACGCATGAAGCGATTGGCCGGACTTTCCGCACTAGCCGTGATTATTTCCAGCACCAGCGGCTGCGGTTGGCTGTGGGGTCAAGAGGGTTACTTCCGCGACCGTGGCAGCGACTACCTGGAGGCGCGTCAAACCGCTCCAATGCAGTTGCCGCCAGGTGTCCAGACTGACAAGCGCCTTGTGCCGCTGTTGCCGATCCCCAGCAATGTGCCCGACGACAACGTCAAGGGCGAGTTTGAAGTACCGCGTCCACAGCCGTTGGCTGTAGCCGCCAGTGCCAGCGATTTCAGCCTGCAGAAAAGTGGCGACAGCCGCTGGGTCATGGCGCAGCGTTCGCCGTCAGAAGTCTGGCCGGTAGCGATGCAGTTCTTCCAGGACAATGGCTTCCGCATCGACGAACAGCGCCCGCAAACCGGCGAGTTCACCACGAGCTGGCAGCGTGCTGACGAGCTTTCCGCTCCGATCGCCCGCCATGTGGGCAGCAGCGGCCTGGCCTCCGACAGCGAAACCCGCCTGCGGGTACGCATCGAGCCGGGTGTGCAGCGCAATACCAGCGAAATCTACGTGGTCAGTGCCAACCGCCCGGCCGGTAGCAGTGCCAACGTCGACTTTGGCAACCGCTCGGTCAACACCGGTCTGGATGCAGCCCTGGTTGATGAAATGCTGATCAGCATGAGCCGCAACGCCGAGAAGGGCGGTTCGGTTTCGCTGCTGGCTGCCCGTGATTTCGACACCCCTGCGCGTGTGAGCCTGAACGAAGACGGCAGCGGCAACCCGGTGCTGACCCTGACCGAAGACCTCGACCGTGCCTGGTCCAGCGTAGGTCGTGCACTTGAACAGGGCGAATGGCGCGTTGAAGACATCAACCGCACGTTGGGCCTGTACTACATCAACCTCGCCGAAAAAGCCGAGAAGAAGGACGAGAAACCTGGTTTCTTCTCCGGTCTCTTTGGCAGCAAGCCGGACAAGGAAGAAGTTGAAGCCCGTGCCCAGCGCTATCAGGTTCGCCTGAGCAAGGTGGGTGAAAGCGTGCAAGTGACCGTCGAAGAAAACATCAACACCGTTGCCTCGCCAGAAGTGGCGCGCAAGGTGCTGGGCGTTATCCAAGACAACCTGGGCTGATTGTATGCGTTTTGCCGTTCTCGGCAGTGGTAGCCAAGGGAATGGCACGCTGATAGCCAGCGACAGCACCTATGTACTGGTCGATTGCGGTTTCTCGTTGCGAGAAACCGAGCGTCGTCTCGCCAGGCTGGGCATCAGCGCTCACCAGCTGAGCGCGATTCTGGTCACCCACGAACATGCCGACCATGTGCATGGCGTGGGTTTGCTGTCGCGGCGCTACAATTTGCCGGTGTACATGAGTCGTGGTACCCAGCGCGGGATGCGCAAGCCTCTGGAGGCCGCCGGTTACGTGGCGGGTGGTCAGACGCTGCAAATCGGAGCCTTGAATATCAGTGTGACCCTGGTCGCCCATGATGCCCAGGAGCCCACCCAGTATGTATTCAGTGACGGCAAGCGGCGATTCGGCTTGCTGACCGACCTGGGTTCGTATTGTGCTGGCGTGCTGGACAGCTATCGCGACCTGGATGCGCTGATGATTGAAGCCAACCACTGTCGGGACCTGCTTGCCCGTGGTCACTACCCTGCGTTTCTCAAGCGCCGGGTAGGGGGCCAGGAAGGACATTTGAACAACCACCAGGCCGCAAGCCTGGTGGCCGAGTTGGGCTGGCAAGACCTGCAACACCTGGTACTGGCCCACCTCAGCAGCAAGAACAACCTGCCGCAGCTGGCCCGGCAATGTTTTGTCGACACCCTTGGGTGCGACCCGGACTGGCTGCAACTGGCCGATCAAGATTCAGGGCTCGACTGGCGCACAATCGCCTAGCCCACCTACTTAGCATGCGGAGCCCATCATGGAAAAACGTGAAGAACTCTATCGCGGTAAAGCGAAATCGGTTTACAAGACCGACGACGAAAACCGCTTGATCCTGCTGTTTCGCAACGACACTTCGGCGTTCGACGGCAAGCGTATCGAACAACTTGATCGCAAGGGCATGGTGAACAACAAGTTCAACGCCTTCATCATGCAGAAACTTGAAGAAGCCGGCGTGCCGACCCAATTCGACAAACTGCTGGGTGACAACGAGTGCCTGGTGAAGAAACTCGACATGATCCCGGTCGAGTGCGTTGTGCGTAACTACGCAGCGGGCAGCCTGGTCAAGCGCCTGGGTGTGGAAGAGGGCATGAAGCTCAACCCGTACACCTTCGAACTGTTCCTCAAGGACGACGCCAAGGGCGACCCGTTCATCAACGAATCCCACGTCGTGGCTTTCGGTTGGGGCACGGCCGAGCAACTGGTTCGCATGAAAGAACTGTCGCTCAAGGTCAACGACGTACTGAACAAGCTGTTCGATGACGCCGGCTTGCTGCTGGTCGACTTCAAACTTGAGTTCGGCGTATTCCACGACGGCTCCATCGTCCTGGGTGACGAATTCAGCCCGGACGGCTGCCGTCTGTGGGACAAGGCTACCGGCAAGAAAATGGACAAGGACCGCTTCCGTCAGGGTCTGGGCGACGTAATCGAAGCCTACGAAGAAGTTGCAAACCGCCTCGGCGTCCCGCTTTAAGCAGTAAAGGCGCGCAAGCAACTGATACAGCGCGGTTTTTTTGAAAAAAGGCTTTGCCATAATCAAAAACCGCGCTATTATTCGCGCCGTTGGAGAGATGCCAGAGTGGCCGAATGGGACGGATTCGAAATCCGTTGTACTGGCGACAGTACCTAGGGTTCGAATCCCTATCTCTCCGCCATATTGAAAAAAGCCTTATAAATCAATGATTTACGAGGTTGTAAAAATGGTGATTTGTAGCAAGGTTTTGTAGCAAAACCTGACCTGCAGATCGCCATTTTTTTCGTCTGTCATTTGACCGTCCTATGGCTCTTCCTGAGCGTCTTTGGCCTTCTTGGCTACCAACGCCTATCGCTGACCTGATGATACCTCTGCTGAGCCTGTGGGCTGCTCTGCTGCTACGTTTTAGATCAAGGTCGCCAAAGGTGCGGGGACTTGTACCCGTGCCGTTGGGGGCCGGATTACGAAACGAAAACCGGTCGCAGGCAGTTGTCGAGGGTGGGTGATAAATAAGGGTTCGGGGATATATCTTTGTAGTGGTCAACTCATCCCGGACACGGTTTTGAGTTTTTCTTCCGTTTTCGCTGGGGCCAATCCATCGTTAAATTGATGAGGTCGGATCCAGTTGTAGTGATGCATCAGGTACTGGCTAATATCTCTCTGAGCCTGGTGGCCGGTCATGTAGCCAGTGGTTGGTATCCACTCTGTTTTCAAGCTGCGAAAAACCCGCTCCATCGGCGCATTATCCCAGCAGTTTCCTCGGCGGCTCATACTCTGACGCATGCGATAACGCCACAGCCGCTGGCGAAAGTTGCGGCTGCCATATTGGGATCCCTGGTCTGAGTGAAATAGCAAGCCTTGCGGCTTGCCACGCTGCTCGTAAGCCACATCCAACGCCTTGATCACCAAGTCTGCATCCGGCTTTTCTGATAACGCCCAGCCCACCACTCGGCGAGCGTAAAGATCCATGACAACCGCAAGGTAGTGCCATTTCCCCTGTGCCCAGATGTAGGTGATGTCGCCGCACCAGACCTGGTTGGGCGCTTCGACATCAAATTCTCGGTTCAATATATTTGGGATATCCGGCCGCTCGACTGTCGCCTTTTTATAGGCGTGTGATCCTGGCTGCTTGCTGACCAACTCCAGCTCACGCATCAGCCTGCGTAC